>JAZUIR010000109.1:0-1874 GCA_045642305.1 Oscillospiraceae bacterium
ATTTTTTTATTTAAAAACTCATCAAATTCTTTTAGCCTGGTTAAATCAATACAAAAACCAATAATTTCCATTTCAGCAAGCACTTCAGCCAAAGGCAATTCTATTTCTAACAAAAGCTTTTCTAAATTATTATTTTTAATTTGTTGCTCCAACTTCGAACAAACTCTCAAAAAATTTTCAACAACATTACTACAATTGAAAAAATCCTGAGTCAAATTTAAAATATCATGATTTTTTTTTAAAACATCAACTAAATATGAAGCTATATCACAAGAAAAAACCACATTTTTTAAATTTAAACCATGCTCTAAACTGAACCGATGCACCTGCTTCAAATTAGTTGTTTTTTTGGGCTTCAAACTAGAAGCAACCAAAATTTTAAACGCTTCAAACTTTAAATCTTCATCGAACCTATAGGCCGATTCTTTATTAAAAACATATAGCGCATCACAATAAAATAAAAAAACAATCGAATCACAATTTTGTAATTTTTTTTCAACAACCTCAATCGATTCATTTTCAAAAATTTCAAATTCTAATTTATCTAAACTTTCAACATTTTGCTCATCAATCTTATTTGAATCGTCAAAATTTTCACGATTAAAAATATTTAAAAATTTTTTTAGTTCGAATTTTTCCAAAAAAACCTTTAAATTTTTCCAATCAACTTCTTTTCTTAAATAAAAACTCAAATCATCATTCAAATCAACATCCAGTTTTATTGTACAAAGCTCTTTGCTTAAATAACAATTCTGCAAAGCATCCGGCGCCTTAAGCAAAGATTTAACCCTTTTAGAAACATCTAAACCTTCAATATCTTCAAAAATTTTTTCAACATTTCCTCGCTGCAAAACCAATTTTAAAGCTGTTTTTTCACCAATTCCCTTTACTCCAGAAATATTATCAGAAACATCACCCATCAAAGCCTTAACATCAATTAACTGCCTTGAACTAACCCCATAATTTTTCAAAACAGCAGCCTCATCAAACCAAACTTCGCTTTTATTTGTTGATAGCCTAACTTCAACATATTTTCCAACCAACTGCAACACGTCTCTATCACCGCTACAAACCACACAATTAACCTTATTCTTTGTGCATATTTGTGAAATAGTTCCAAGCAAATCATCAGCTTCAAAACCTTCAACTTCGCAAATTCTAAACCCCAAAAACTTAAGCATATTTTTAACTTCAACTAACTGTAAAAACAATTCTTGAGGCATTTTTTTTCTGCCAGCTTTATAATCCTTAAATTTACTGTGTCTGAAAGTTGACGCCGCCAAATCAAACGCAACCAACACATGAGTTGGCTGCGTTTCAGCTATAATTTTGTTCAAAATCGTTAAAAAACCATATATTGCATTGGTTGGAAAACCTCCCGAATTGCAAAGCGCTCTAACCCCATAAAAAGCCCGATTAATTAAACTATTTCCGTCAATTGCAACAAACTTCAAACAAAACAACCCCTAAAATTTAAACTAAAATTCCATTAACCACAAACAACAGGTTTTTTATTTATTAGCCTCAAAAGCGCTAATGACACAACAAAATCAACACCAGCAACCACCAACAACGCTAAACAAACAACAAACAAACCATATTTAAAATAATACGATTTAAAAATTACCGCTAAACAATCCAAATATGTTAACCAAAACATCAGATTGCAAACAAACAACAAACAATTCAGAAAATATATTGACAAATCAAAAACCTTAAAAGTAAAAAGCGGCAAACCTGGAAATAAATAGGAAACAGCCGATGGCACAGAAAAACACAAACTAAAAAACGTTAAATATATTGCATATTTAGTTCGTTTGGAAAAGTTTTTTAAATTTAAAAAATCACATAAACTACCTAAAACAAAAAACTGT
>JAZUIR010000110.1:0-2732 GCA_045642305.1 Oscillospiraceae bacterium
CATCTGACGCATTTTTTTCTAAACTAAACAACTCATCATGTTCACCCACAACTACGTTTACTCGTTGCAACGCTGTTTCAACACTGCTTTTTGCAGGCACTTCAACCAACTGCGGTTCCCTTCCATAAACCGAAATATTTAGTTTAACAGCCCTATCAATAACATAAGTTTTTTTGCCCCCAACATCAGAACTATTTATAACATCATTAGACTTAACACCAATTTTTTTATCGTTCCTTATAGTTTCAATGTTTTGCCTATCATCACCAGATAAGATACGATTAAAAGTTGTCAGATGCACTCCTTCTTTTTTGTCAACAACTTCCGTCAACTGGTTGCTATTAACCCACCCAACAAACAAAGTTAAAAAACATGCAAGCGACGAAAAAGCCGAAAATTTAAAAATCAATCTCTGAAGCTTCGCATTTTTTTTCTCATTATTGCCCTTATTGCCATTATAGTACGCCATAAAATAAACTCCTTAACAGTAGTGATTTTTTACTGCACCAATATGTTAAACAATTTAGTCAACAACACTTATGAGCAGCTAACAAAAATTATGTAGTTAAACTTTAAAAAATAAGTCGCGATAATAACACCAACTTCAGACTTCAACAACAACTAAAACCAAATTGATCATAGCCTTTCAGAAAGCCCTAAGAAAAAGTTAACCAAATTTTTTATAGTTGTCAAATAAAACATATGTTCAAATTTCGTTAAACTGCACAAAAAAATCCTCTGTTAAAAAATTAAAAAAACAAAATAAACGTAAAAACTTAGAAGATATTGTTTTTTATAAACCATTATTTTTTTAAATTTTGTTTGTTTTACCAAAATTAGAGCTCAATTTTTTCATAGGCAAATATCATAATAAAATCGAAGCTTTATTGTAATATTTTACAAAGAATTCTCCACTAAAACCGCATAAAATCAACCATAAATTTCCATAATATCAATAAAAAAATATTTGGAGTTTATATGATAAAAGACTGTTTTCTAATTTCTATTCTGTTCTGGATGTCTTTCTTAGCCGTAATCAGTTTTGGTTGCAGAAATATTTTCATATTAATTCTACTAAAATCAATAATTTTTAGTTTAATATTTCATCCAATGTTTTGTGGCATTATTTATGGCAATATACTAAAATTCTTCAACAAAAACTATCTCAAATGTGTAAAAAACGGATTTATAATATATTTGATTAACACATTTACTGGAATTATTCTGATGATTCCTTTCGTTGTTTCCTATCACTTGTGCCCAGCAAAACTAAATTTACTCACAGCAATACTTGCTGGAATGGGTGCAACCACATGGTTATTACTGCTTACTAATATTGTATTTTGTTCGTTTTGGCCTGAAAAAAATATATTAAAAACAATAATATATTCAGCAAAACTATGCAAAGATTATCACATAACAATATTTGCCTTAATATTGGAAACTTATCTGGGAATAATTTTGATTTTTCCATCACCATGGGCCATTAAAAACTACATCTGCAAAATAACTAATCTTAGAACATTACTGACCAACAAATTAAACAAACAAATAAATTACAGCACACTCAAACCCACTTATATGCACTAAAAGCTCTTGCGCCGTTTCCACAGTTTAACAAAAATTTAAATCAAAAAAACATCACACAACAAAAAACATATTCTGGTGGAGACGATGGGGTTTGAACCCACGACCTTTTGAATGCCATTCAAACGCGCTCCCAACTGCGCCACGCCCCCATAATAAAACTAAACATTCTAAATATATCAACAAATAAAAATATTGTCAACCCAAATTTCACGATTTAAACAAACAACTTCTCAACCATCAACCAACCATCAACACAACGAGCTAACCCCAAAAATTCACCCTCAAAAAAAACTGCAATAAGCCCTTTAACCTCATTTTGCAATCTTAACTTAGCACCATTAACAAATTTTTTGCTATCTAAAAAACCAAGTTCAATTCTTTTTAAGTTAGTAAACAAAGTTTCTAAACCACTCACCGCTTCACCTATTCTGCCTTCAAAACTCAATTTCTCTAATTCTTCAATAGAAAAACAATCTTGCAAAGTCCAACCGCATGCCATAACACGCACCAAACTAGTTAAAACACAACCAACGCCCAAAGCTTCTCCCAAATCACGACAAATCCCCCTAACATAAGTTCCGCTAGAACAATGAACTGAAAACCTTCCACTCTGAGTAACTGGGTCAAATTCAATGCAATCTATATCAAAAATTTCAATTTTTTTAGCCTTAAGCTCAAAAACTTCACCCCTACGCGCACGTTCATAGGCCGGAACTCCCCTAACCTTAACAGCAGAATATTTTGGTGGCACCTGATATGTTACACCCTTAAATCGAACCAATTCTTTTTTAAAAATATTTTGACTAACCCTGCTAATTTTCTGTTCAATCAAACTACCACTGCAATCAAAAGTGTCGGTTACACAACCCAACTTGAACCCAGCAATGTAAGATTTTTCTGTGTTTTGCAAAAACGAAATCGCCCTAGTCGCCTTGCCAAAAAAAATCGGCAACACACCAGTCGCTAAAGGGACAAGCGTTCCACTATGACCCATTTTTTTTATGTTTAAAATTTTCCTAAGCCGCGCAACAACATCAAAAGAAGTGCAGCCTTTTGGCTTATTAACACATATAATACCTTTCAAAAAAACTCCTTAATTTTAATAAAATAATATTTTAATTCTAAATTATATTAGTTAGAAT
>JAZUIR010000111.1:0-3285 GCA_045642305.1 Oscillospiraceae bacterium
AACAAATTCTATATCATAGCATGCGAAAAGGTTTGATTTAATTTTAAGTTCTTTTTAAACTTTATTTTATTTTTGGAGTTGATTTTATGCCAGTTGTTGACTATAAAGAATATTGCAAGATGTTAAAAATGGCTTATGATAGACATTATGCCTATCCTGCTTTTAATGTTTCGAGCATGGAAACTGCCAGCGCTGTTTTAGCAGGGCTTCAAAAAGCCAATTCTGATGGAATAATTCAAGTTTCTATTGGTGGAGCGGCTTACGCTAGTGGGGCAACAGTTAAGAACAAGGTTTTGGGAGCTCAAGCTTTAGCTGAATATGTGCATCTGGTTGCTGATAGCTACAGTGTTAATGTTGCTCTACATACCGACCACTGTAAGCTTTCGGAGGTTGAGTCATATCTCATTCCGCTTATTGATCAAACTGCTTCTAGGCGCAAGAAGGGGCTTTGTAATCTTTTTAATAGCCATATGTTTGATGGTTCTGACATTTCGCTTGATAAAAATTTGAAGGTTGCAAAAGAGTTGCTTGGTCGTTGTGCTGAAAACGATATAGTTTTGGAAATTGAAATAGGAGTTGTCGGCGGCGAGGAAGATGGCGTGAATAATGAAGGAGTTGAAAAAACCAAGCTTTATTCAACCGCGCAAGATATGCTATTTGCATATGAGAGTTTGAAAAGCCTTGGTGGAACCTATATTGTTGCAGCAACATTTGGAAACGTTCATGGTGTATATAAACCGGGAAATGTTAAATTGAGGCCAAAGGTTTTGCTTGAAGGTAGGCAAGCGATAGAGAATAAATATGGCAAAGATGCTGCTTTTAAGTTTGTGTTCCATGGAGGGTCTGGTTCGTCAAAGTCTGAAATTAAGGAAACCCTA
Source organism: Oscillospiraceae bacterium (assembly GCA_045642305.1). Lineage (GTDB taxonomy): Bacteria > Bacillota > Clostridia > Oscillospirales > Ruminococcaceae > RUG12519. The sequence goes on from JAZUIR010000111.1 coordinate 879, forward strand.
GATTATGGAGTTGTTAAGATGAACATAGACACTGACACGCAATATGCTTTCACTAGGCCGATAGTTGATCATATGTTCAGAAACTATGATGGGGTTTTAAAAATCGAGGAAGAAGTTGGCAAAAAATCGTTCTATGATCCTCGGTCATATTTAAAAAAGGCGCAGGAATCGATGGCTGAGAGGGTCTATGAGGCTTGTGTCGATTTGAATTCGGTTAATTCTCATATTGAATTTTAGTTTACTTTTTAAGGAGGGTTTATAATGTCTAAAGGAAAGCAGAAAATTTTAACTGCTGAGGGTTTAAAAAAGCTTGAAGATGAGTTAGAAATACTTAAGACGAAAACCCGAAAGGATGTTGCCGAGAAGATAAAAACTGCGATTTCGTTTGGAGATTTATCTGAAAACAGTGAATATGACGAGGCAAAAAATGAGCAAGCTTTGATTGAAGCACGAATTTCTCAAATTGAAGCCATAATGAAAACAGCAGAGGTTGTTGATTCTAGTAAGCTGTCTAACGATTTGGTTCAGGTTGGCAGCAAGGTTAAAGTTTATGATTTCAAGTATGATGAGGTTTTGGAATATAGGATAGTTGGTTCTATGGAAGTTAACCCCAATGAAGGCAAGATATCGGATGAGTCACCTGTTGGCAAGTGTTTGTTGGGGCACAGTGTTGGTGAAGTTGTTGAGGCTAAAATTCCTGATGGCGTTTTGAAGTTTGAAATAATGGAAATAAGCAGGTAGAATTTACTAACAAAGTTTTGGAAGGGTCAAAAGTAAAATATGGGTTCGTTTAGTGGTGAAAATTTAGATGAGCAGATGCAGGTTCGGTTTAACAAGTTAAATTTGTTGAAGCAGGCTGAAAAAAATCCGTTTGATGTTACTAAATTTGAGGTTGATTCTAATTCAGGTTTAATAAAGAGCAGGTTTGATGAGCTTAATGAAACCGAAGTTAGAATAGCTGGTAGGATCATGTCGAAAAGGGTTATGGGTAAGATTAGTTTTGCTGGTTTGCAGGATTTTTATGGTTTAATCCAGTGTTATGTTAAAAAAGATTGCATGAGTGAGGAAAATTATCGCGAGTTTAAAAAGCTTGACATAGGTGATTTGATCGGGGTGGAAGGTTTTGTTTGTAGAACCGAGCGTGGTGAGATTTCTGTGAGAACCACACGGATTTTTTTGCTTGCAAAGGCATTGAAACCGCTTCCTGAAAAGTTTCACGGTCTGAAAGATCCTGAGTTAAGATATAGGCAACGCTATGTTGATTTGATAGTTAATCCGAGTGTTAAACGAACTTTTTTGCTACGAAGTAAAATAGTTTCACAGATTAGAAATTTTTTGATTAACAGAAATTTTGTTGAAGTTGAAACGCCAATTTTGAGCAGTCAGGCGAGTGGAGCTAGTGCTCGGCCTTTTTTGACCCATCATAATGCCTTGGAGCGTGATATGGTTTTGAGAATAGCACTTGAGCTATATTTGAAGCGATTAATAGTTGGAGGTTTTGATCGAGTTTTTGAAATTGGAAGGGTCTTTAGAAACGAGGGCGTTGACACAAAACATAACCCAGAGTTTACGCTTCTTGAGTTATATCAGGCGTATACTGATTTTGAGGGCATGATGTGTTTAACCGAGGATTTAATAAGGTTTGTTGCCAAGACGGCGGTTGGCAAGTTCGTTTTTTCGGTTGATGGAGTTGAAATTGATTTTGAGAAGCCGTTTGCTAGGGTTTCCATGATAGAGAGCATTGCCGAAAAGAGTGGAGTAGATTTTTCAGCAATTGAGTCGCTTGAGGAGGCTAGAAGAATTGCGAGAGAGCATGGAATAGATTTTGAAGATAGACACAAGATTGGTGATATAATAAGTTTATTTTTTGAAAAATATGTCGAAAAAACTTTAGTTCAACCAACTTTTGTTTTGTTTTATCCTGTAGAGATCTCGCCGCTTGCCAAGCAGAGTCCGAAAAATTCTAGTTTAACTGAACGATTTGAGCTTTTTGTTGCTGGAAGAGAGTTGGCTAATGCGTTTTCTGAGCTTAACGACCCTGTGGTGCAGCGTGAACGTTTTGAACAGCAGGCTGAACTTAAATCTCAAGGTGATGAGGAAGCTTGCGGTGTTGATGAAGATTTTTTGAATGCTCTATCTTACGGTATGCCGCCGACGGGAGGGCTTGGAATAGGTGTTGATCGATTGGTTATGCTGCTAACTGAAAATGAAAGCATTAGAGATGTGGTTTTGTTCCCAACATTGCGCGAAGGTTTATGAATTTAATGTGCTAGGCAAAAGTTGTTTTTGATTAGTGCTATGCAGAGATTAATTTTTGGTTCTACGCGTTATTGCAAATCATCAAGATTTTTGAATGAGATTCCTATCGAGTTTAAGGAGGTTCGCAATAGGGAAATTAAAAAAGTTT
>JAZUIR010000112.1:0-6889 GCA_045642305.1 Oscillospiraceae bacterium
AGTGAAAAACATTGCGGATTCATAATAAATTTCAATAAAGGTAGTTGTGATGATGTTTTAAGTTTAATTGCATATATTCAAAAAGTTATTGAGCAAAAAACAGGAATTTTTTTGGAACCTGAAGTTAAACTAATTAAGTAATGTGAAATCGTTTATGGAGATATATAAATCAATGGAAATGGTGATAGTTACAGGTCTTAGTGGATCAGGCAAATCGAAAACGGTTAATTGTTTGGAAGATATTGGTTTTTTTTGCGTTGATAATTTGCCTCCCAAGCTTATTTCTAAGGTTGCGCAGATGGGGAAATTTTCAATGGGAAATTTAAAAAAGCTTGCTGTTGTCACTGATATTAGAGGCGGGCAGATGTTTCCTAATATTTTTGAAGAGCTTAAAATTTTGAAAAAAAACAAAATAAAATATAAAATATTATTTTTGGATTCTAGTGATGAAACTTTAAAAAAACGTTTTAATGAAACTAGACGCAAACATCCGCTTATTGGGGTTGATGATTGTTATAATATCGATCAGGCGATTAAAAAAGAGAGACAAGCTCTTGCTGAAATAAAAAATATTGCTAATTTTATTGTGGACACTTCAGGTTTCACAAATGCTCAGCTTAAGCAATATATTTCGAAATTGTTTCTTGAAACTTTAGGGCAAACTATAATTATTGATGTGGTTTCGTTTGGTTTCAAATATGGCGATATTTTGCGAGCTGATTTAGTTTTTGATGTTCGCTGTTTACCTAATCCGTATTATATTGATAAATTAAAAAGTAAAACCGGGCTCAATTCAAGTGTTAGAGACTATGTGATGTCATTTGATGTGACAAAAAAGCTTTTGGAAAAATTAAATGATTTATTTGATTTTTTACTTCCACTTTACATTAAAGAAGGCAAAAGCCAGTTAACAATAGCTTTTGGATGCACTGGTGGGGCTCACAGGTCGGTTGCGTTTGCTCAATATTTTTACGAAAAATTTTTAAAAAATGGTAATAAGGTCAACGTTAGCCACCGTGATTTAGAAAAATGAAAAATAAGGTTTATGGGTGAAAATTTTGGGTTTTGTTCATTTACATTTACATACAGAATATAGTTTGTTGAATGGAGCATGTCGTTTAAAAAATTTAGTTAAATATGTTAAAAAAATTGGGCAGAGCGCTGTTGCAATAACTGATTATTGTAATTTGTTTGGTGCAGTCAAGTTTTTTTGTGAATGTGAACAGCAAAATATTAAACCTATAATAGGCTGTGAGATTTTGGTTAAAGGGTGCCAAAATGGGTTTGAGGAAGGCCCCTTGGCCGTTGAAAAGTTCAAACTTGTTGTTTTATGTGAAAACAATACTGGATATAGAAATCTAGTTAAAATTGTTTCGTTTTTGAATTCTGGCGGTGATAGTAGTGAAGCAGTTGCTGTTGATTTTGAATTTTTCAAAAACCACAGTTCAGGTTTGATTATTTTGTCAGGCGGTTTAGATGGCGAAATTTTTTGGGGCTATTCTAATTTTGGTTTTGATTATGCAAAACAAATTGCTGTGAGTTATTCTGAATTTTTAGGAAAAAATAATTTTTTTTTACAGCTTCAAAATCATGGGCTAATTGAAGAACAAAATTTAATCGATTGTTTTAAAAAAATTGCGCGTGAACTTGAATTAGAGCTTGTTGCAACGAATGATGTACACTATGTTGAGCAAGCTGATGCACAAACTCAAAAAATTTTAAGTTGCATAAAATTTTCAGAAACTTTAAATCAAAAAAGTAATCATGATTTGCCAAATAACGAGTTTTATTTGAAAACTGAAGTTCAAATGAAAAGTTTGTTTTTAGATTGCAAGCAAGCAATTGAGAACGCTGAAAAAATTGCAAACAGGTGTTGTTTTAATTTTAAATTTGGCGAGGTTAAGACTCTAAAATTTAATACGAATATTTCAAAATCAAACGAAAAATTATTGCTTAAAAAGGCAAAACAAGGTCTTTTTAAAAAATATGGAAACAAACCTGAAAAAGTTGTTTTAAATCGATTTAATTACGAATTTAGCATTATCGCAAAAATGGGTTTTGTTGATTATTTTTTAATTGTGTGTGATTATGTTAATTATGCAAGGCAAAATTCAATAGCGACGGGACCTGGAAGAGGTTCGGGGGCTGGAAGTTTGCTTGCTTTTTGTTTAAACATAACATTGATTGATCCAATAAAATATGGTTTGTCATTTGAGCGGTTTTTAAATTTAGGGCGCAAAAAAATGCCTGATTTTGATGTTGATTTTTGTAATGAACGAAGACAGGAAGTTATAGATTACGTTATAAAAAAATATGGTCAGGATAAGGTTGCTCGAATAATAACGTTTGGAACCTTAGCGGCAAGCGCCGCAGTTAGAGATGTTGCAAAAATTTTGGGAGCAAATTTAAAGTTGTCGAATTTGATGTCTAAATTAATAACTAGAGCAAAACTTATTGCAAATAAGTATAAAATTAGTTTGAAAGATGCGTTAAATAAATCAGATGAATTAAAAAGTCTTTTGGAAAATAATAGAGTTGCTTGTTTGATTTTTAAGTTTGCTTGTTATGTTGAAGGCATGCCAAGAAACACATCAACCCACGCTTCGGCGGTTGTTTTTTCATATGATGGACTTAACAGCTATATTCCTTTAATTAGGCATGGAAACGTTATTTTAACGCAATATGACATGGACGATGTTTCCAAGCTTGGTTTTTTGAAGATGGATTTTTTAGGGCTTCGAAACTTAACAGTTATTGGCAAATGTGAAAAGTTAATTAGAGAGAATAGCTCAAATTTTAATATAGAACACATTAGCTTATCTGATAAAAGAACATTTGATTTATTATGCAGAGGTGAGTCGATTGGCGTTTTTCAGTTAGAATCGAATTTTGTTCACGATATTTTGTTTAGGGTTCAACCTAAAAAACTAGAAGATATTATGATAGTTATGACGCTTTACAGGCCAGGTCCATCGAGATTTATTGATTTATATGTTAAAAATCGTAGAGCTCCAAAAAAAATAAAATATTTAAATGAAAAAATGAAAAAAATTTTAAAATCAACCTGTGGAATAATAATATATCAGGAACAGGTTATGCAAATTTTTAGAGACATTGCAGGTTATTCTTTTGAAAGAATTGATTTAATTCGAGAAGCGATATCTAAAAAAAATTTAAAATTAATTGAACAAGAATGTAAGCTTTTTTTAGCTGGAGCAAAACGATCGGAGGTTGATGACGCTGATGCAATGGAGATATATGAAACTTTAACTAATTTTTCTGCCTACACGTTTAATAAATCTCATGCAGCAGCTTATTCTCTAATTGCCTATCAAACTGCTTTTTTGAAAGCTAATTATGCTACTCAATATTTTACTTGCTTGTTAAACAGTGTTCTTTTTGGTGATAGAAATAAGTTGCAGATTTATTTAAATGAATGTATAAAACTTAAAATTTGTGTTAATCCGGTTAACGTAAACACGAGTGAAGTTGAATTTGAAGTTATAAATGAAGGAGAAATAGCTTTTTCATTTTTGGCCATTAAAGGAATCGGAAGAAATTTAGCTGAACAAATCGTTAATGAACGACGAAACGGTTTGTTTAGTTCAACAAAAAATTTTTTTGAACGAATTGGTGGAAAGAATTTAACTAAAATTGCAGCAAATTCTCTAATTGAAAACGGAGCTTTTAATGAATTTACTGATAGATCAAATAAGAATTTAAGTTTTGCGAAAAATTTTATATCGTATGGATTTGACGCTAAAATAAAATCGAGTGGTCAACTTAGTCTTTTTAATGGGCAAGCTGATGAAAAAATTATGAATAAAAAAGTTGAGTTTGTTGCAGAGGTTAGGGGTAAGAAGCAAATTTTGTTTAAAAACAACAAAAAAATTTTCATATTAAACCTGTTCGGTGAGTTTAAATCATTTAATTGTTTAGTTTTTGATAATCTAGTTCAAAATTTAGAAAACGATTTAAATTTAAACGATTTTTTTGTTGTTGGTTGCACTAAAATTATGAGATTAAATAAGCAATTTTTGGTAGCTAAAAATGTTGTTTGTTTAAATCAACTAAAACAGGATGATTTGATTTTAGTTTTAAAGCTTAGAACTGAAACAACAAAAAATTTAAATAAACTAAAAACACTTGTTAAAAAAAATCCAGGTTTGAGTTCAGTTTTGTTTGTTTTTGATAATAATAAAAAATATTTTAGAAAAAAAGGTTTTAACAAAATTAGAATAAGTCCAAATTTATTGAATGAAATTAGAACAATTTTTGGAAAAGATTCAATTAAAATTTTATATAAAAAAATTGAATCACTAAATTGAATCACTAAAAAATTAATTGACAATTATTTTCAGCAGGTTTATAATGCGAAGAATATGTGCAATTGAGCAATAAATTTTTGAATTGTTAAATTTCATATAAATTTTTTGTGGTTAGCTTGAGTTTTTATGTTTAACTTGGAGGTTTTTTAAAAAAATGAAGATAAAAAAAATAGGAATCTTAACAAGTGGAGGTGATTCACCTGGAATGAACTCTGCAATTTGCGCTGTTGTGAAATTTGCAAAAAAATTTGGCATTGAAACAGTAGGGGTTTGCAGAGGGTTCAGCGGGTTAATAAATGACGAAATCAGATGTTTGGGGGTTGATGATGTTTGTGGAATATCTAGATTAGGCGGAACGATTCTTTATTCTGCACGGTGTTTGGATATGAAAACTAAGCAGGGAATTGAAAAAGCGGTTGCAACCTGCAAAAAACATGAAATAGATGGTCTAGTTGTAATTGGTGGCGATGGTTCGTTTTGCGGTGCTCAAGTTATGTCTAACGCAGGAGTGTTATGCATTGGTTTGCCGGGCACAATTGACAATGATATAGCCTACACTGATTACACAATAGGCTATGATACTGCTGTTAACACTGCGATTCAAATGGTTGAAAAGTTGAATGACACAATAATATCGCACGACAGATGTAGTGTTGTTGAAGTTATGGGGCGTGACGCAGGCTACATTGCTCTTGATGTTAGTCTTTCTTGTGGAGTCAGCTATGTGGTTATTCCTGAATTCGAATTTAAAAAACAAGATTTAATCACAAAGCTTAAAATTGATTCTGCTGCTGGAAGAAAACATTTCGTTGTTGTTGTTGCTGAATGCATTTTAAATGTTCATGATTTAGCAAAAGAAATTGAAAATGAAACTAAAATTGAAAGTAGAGCAACAGTTTTAGGTCATGTTCAAAGAGGTGGAAGCCCAACGGCGAAAGATAGAATAGTTGCGACTCGTTTAGGATATCGTGCAATTGATTTGCTGGCGCAAGGAATTGGTAATAGGGTGGTTGGCCTAAAAAATGGCGAGCTTGTTGATTACGGAATTGATGAAGCTTTAAGTATGAAAAAAACCATTTCTAAAAAACTATATGATATGGTTTTTGATCTGTCATAATTTTAGTGTTTTAGTTGCTTTACTTTTTTTATTTGTTGTTGTAGAATTGGTTGGTTGATGTGTTAAGAATTTTTAATTTTACCATATAGAATTTAGTTTGGAGTGTTTATATGAGGCTTACTAAACCTAAATATGAAAAAGTGCTTCTAAAACTTAGTGGTGAGGCTTTAGCTGGTGATAAGGGTTTTGGATTGAATTATAAGGTTATTGATAGAATATGTTGTGAAATAAAAAACCTTCATAGTTTGGGGGTTAAGCTTGCTATAGTTGTTGGTGGTGGTAATTTTTGGAGAGGCAAAACCAGTGGAGCCATGGACAGAGCAAAAGCCGATCACATTGGAATGCTTGCAACAGCAATGAACGCGTTGGCTGTGGCTGATATTTTAGAAAACTATGGAGTTGCTGTTAGGGTCCAAACGGCCATTCCGATTCAGGCGGTTGCAGAACCCTACATAAGAAATCGAGCTGTCAGGCACATGGAAAAAGGCAGAATAGTTATTTTAGGTTGTGGAACAGGCAATCCATTTTTTTCAACCGACACGGCAGCTTCGCTAAGAGCCGCAGAAATTGAAGCTAACATAATTTTTAAGGCCACACAGGTTGATGGCGTGTTTAATAAAGATCCGAATAAATTTGATGATGCAGTGAAATATGAGCGGATTTCGTTTGATGAAGTAATTGATAAAAACTTAAATTTTGTTGATTTAACTGCAATCACCATGTGTAAGAACAACGGGATTGCATGGCTTGTTTTTAATTTAAACAAACCAGAAAATATAGTTAAGGCTGGAATTGGTGAAAAAGTAGGAACTTTAGTGACAAATTAAAAAATTGTTTAGAGTTTGGGGGCGTTGTTTGTTATGGAAAACGAAAGCGAATTTTTTAAACGTTTGAATGAAAAATTGGAAAAATGTGTTACTAGTTTGAATGGTGAGTTTAAATCTATGCAGGTGGGCAGGGCTAATCCAGCAATCTTAAATAAGGTTAAGGTTGACTATTACGGTTCTCCAACTTCTGTTAGTCAAATTGCAAATATTTCGGTTGCTGAAGCGCGCACGCTGGTTATTAGTCCTTGGGATATTACTATGCTTTCTGAAATTGAAAAAGCTATATATAAAGCAAACATTGGAATAAACCCCACAAACGATGGTAAGGTTATAAGGCTTGTTTCACCTCAATTGACAGGTGAGCGCAGAAAGGAAATTGTTAAAGAAATTGGAAGTTGTGCTGAAAGTTATAGGATAAAGATTCGTAATATTAGGAAAAAAGCACTTGATGATATAAAAGATTTGAACAAGCAAGGCGAAATCAGTGATGATGAAGAAAAGAATAAAAAGCAGAAGATTCAAAAATTAGTTGATGAACATATAGAAAAAATCGAACAGATGGCAAAAATTAAATCGGAAGAAGTGAAAACTGTTTAGTTAAGTTTAGCTATATTTTT
>JAZUIR010000113.1:0-3201 GCA_045642305.1 Oscillospiraceae bacterium
TAAAAAGTTTTTTGATTTTATTGTGAAAATATAGCGGGTTGTTTATCTTTTAGTTTGGTTTTTTATGGGTGGTTTTTTGAATAATTTAGCTGAATTGAAGGCTAAGGCGCTTAGTTTAACTTCAAAGCCTGGTGTATATATCATGAAAAATTTTAAACATGAAGTTATATATGTTGGTAAGGCTAAAAATTTAAAAAATCGTGTTTGTAGTTATTTTCGTAATGTTGCTTTCCATAATGAGCGTGTTCAAAAAATGATTGGACAGATCTGCGATTTTGATTTTATTGTTACAGATTCGGAGTTTGCTGCTTTAATTTTAGAGTGCAGCCTCATAAAACAGAACAAACCGAAATATAACGTTTTGTTGAAGGATTCTAAAGGTTTTTGTTATATTAAAATCACGACTAATTCTAGGTTTCCGCAGATTTTTGTTGTTAGCAAGAAGGAAGATGACGGTGCGACATATTTGGGGCCATATGTGCAATATAGTCATTTGTTTCCTATAAAACAGGCTGTTAAAAATGTTAATGAAATTTTTATGTTGCCTGATTGCAGGATGAATTTTGATGGGAATTTTAGTCGAAAAAGGCCTTGTTTGAATTTTTATATAAAAAAATGTGTTGGTGTTTGTTGTCGATACGTTTCGGAAGATGAGTATATTAAAATTTTAAATGACGCTGTTTTGTTTCTAAAAAATGGTTCTAAAAGTTATGTTAAATTATTAAAAAAACAAATGGAGCAGGCATCGAATGAGCTTAATTATGAGCAAGCTATAAAGTTACGAGATAGGATTAAGGTTATTGAAAAAATTGATAAGAATTCGAAAATATATTTAAGATATAAGAGTTCTGTTGATGTTGTGTCGGCGGCTAGTTTAGAGAATTTGATTTGTTTTGTGGTTTTAGAATATGCAAATGGTAGTGTTAATAAAATGGAACATTTCATCTGCAATAGTTTTGTTGGTTTAAAATCCGATAATTATAAGGAAAAAATTGAGGAATTTGTTGCTAGTTACTACTATGGCAAAGATGAGAATAATTATAGCACACCGGAGATGATTTTAATTGATTGTGATGATTTTGATTTAGAACTTTACTCGAAATATTTAAAACAGCAGTTCATGCATAGTGTTAAGATTAAGCTTCCAAGCAGTGGCAAGAAGTATAGGAATTTGATGGAGATGGCTCAAACAAACGCTTTAGAAATTTTAACAACGCACCTAAAACAAGGATCAGGTAAATTTAAAATAGTAAGAGATTTAGCTAAGATTTTGGGTCTAAAAAGTGTTCCTTTGCGAATTGAGGCTTATGATGTTTCTAATTTGGGTGATAGTGCAATTGTGGGGGCCATGGTTGTTTTTCAAAATGGTTGGTCGCAAAACAATAATTATAGAAAATTTAAGATGAAAACTATCGTTTCGCAGAATGATTATGGTTCTATGGAAGAAATGATTAAACGGCGTATTTTGCAATTCAATGAAGGGTTAGATTTGAGTTTTTCTAAAAAACCCGATCTAATTTTAATAGATGGGGGAAGAGAGCATGTTCGGGTGGTTAAAAAAGTTTTGAGTGAAGAAAATTTTGATGTTGCTTGTTTTGGAATGGTTAAGGATTCTAGCCATAGGACTCGTGCTTTAACTGATGAGTTTTGTGAAATTAATGTTGCATCAAATGAAAGTTTGTTTTATTTTATAAATCAGATTCAAGATGAGGTTCACAGGTTTGCTATAGGTTATAATAGGCAGGTTAGAAAGACAAATGCTCTAAAATTGGAACTTTCTAAGGTTGAGGGAATTGGTCCGATTAAGGCGATTAAATTTTTGGAAAGTTTGAGTGCTCACGGTGATTTAAAAACTCTTACTGCAATTGAGATTTCGAAGATGTTGAAAATAAAGTTGTCTGTGGCGGAAAAGGTTAAAAATTTGATTGATGATTTAGGTTGAATAAAATTTTTTTTGATTATTTTTATGGCCGTTGAGGTTTTAGCAAATTTTTAGGCATGATTTGTGATTAGTTTTTGGGCTAAAATGGTTGTTTTTTGTTGTAATTTATTTTTTGTTGTGATAGAATAAAAGTTGTTTTTGGTTTTTAATTTTTTGAAGGGTTGAGTGTTTTGTGAACAGGCGTGTTGCGCGCGAGAATGCATTTATTGTTATTTTTGAGTCATTTTTTCTAGAATTATCCGCTAGGAGCTTGATAGATTTAGCTGTTGATTTTGAAGGTTTGAAGTTTGATTCATATTCTGAAAGGTTGATTTTTGGGGTTTTGAATTATCGCAGCGTGTTGCATTTTAAAATCGAGCCCTATTTAAAAAATTGGGAACTTAAAAGAATATCACAGATTTTGTTGGCTATTTTAGAAATTTCTTTCTATGAAATAATTTTTGTTGATGATGTTGATGGTCCGGTTTCAATAAACGAAGCGGTTGAACTAGCTAAAAAGTATTTCGGAGATGATGGCCCAGCGTTTGTTAATGGAGTTTTGGGCAATTTTCTAAAATCTGTTTGATTATTTATTTAGAGCATGGTGATTTTTGATTGGATGGTTATAGTGTAAGCGAGGTTAATAGGTTCATAAAACAAATTTTTTCATATGAGCAAATTTTTTATAATATAAGTGTTAATGGTGAAATCTCAAATTTTAAATATCATAGTTCAGGAAATATCTTTTTCACTTTAAAAGATGAAAAATCGCAGATTAAATGTGTAATGTTTAAGATGCACGCCGATTCGGTTGCTTTTTTTCCAAAAGACGGCATGTTTGTTTGTGTGAAAGGTGATCTTAATGTTTATGAAAGAAATGGAACCTATCAAATATATGTGAACGATATTTCTGAACGTGGTGAAGGTCTGATCCAGAAAAAGTTTGGCATGTTGTCTGAAAAACTCATGAATGAAGGTTTTTTCGATCATGATAGGAAGCGTTCTGTTAGCAGGTTGCCTAAAGTTGTTGGTGTTGTTACTGCGTCAGATGGAGCTGCCTTGCAGGATGTTTGTCAGATTTTGTCGCGACGACTTCCAATTTTGAAGTTGAAGGTTTTTTCTTGTCTGGTTCAAGGTTTAAATGCGGTTAGTTCAATTGTCAGGGCGATTAAGCTTGCTTCTGATGATGATGAGGTTGACAGTTTGATTATATGCCGAGGTGGTGGGTCGCATGAAGATTTAAATCCGTTTGATGATGAGATGGTGTGCAAGGCTGCGTT
>JAZUIR010000114.1:0-17636 GCA_045642305.1 Oscillospiraceae bacterium
TTTTTAGTTTTATTTTTTAATTTAGCTATTGACTTTAATTAACAGTTGGGGTAAAATTTGAACTGGGTTAGCATTCTAATAAATCCAACACAACTGCAAACAAACCCAAAAAAATAATTATTTAAAAAGGGAGTATAAAAAAATGGATAATTTTAGATCACATGCCAAAACTCAAAAACTAGAACAAGAAACCTTTGAAAAAATAAGGCAACTCACCCCAACCAAAGAAAATACAAACTTCAAAAATCTAATAAGCAAACTAAATTCCAGCGCAACAATCGATGAAAAGTTTGTTCTAATGTTAATTTCCACATTACACAAAAAATGTTCAAGCGAACTGCTTCTTGCCCTACTCTACATAATAAGCTAATTGCGATAAACTAGTTGAACAAAAAAACTAAAAAAATAAAAACTCGCCCCTAGACAAAAAATGTTGATTTATGTATAATAGAAACAGAAATTTTAGCAGTGATTTTATTTTGTCGTTGCTTCTAAGGTTTCCTTGCTGGGCAATATTTTTTTAGAGGGTTTTTATGCGATTTTTAATAAAAAACGGCAACGTTGTTTTAAACAATAACACAATAAAAAAACTTGATATGTTAATTGAAAATGAGAAAATAACTCAAATAGACGAAAAATTAAGCCTTAAATGCTCAACAATTTTTGATTGCTCAGGGCTTTTTTTGTTGCCCGGCTTGGTTGATATGCATGTTCATTTGCGCGAACCAGGTTTTTGCCACAAAGAAACAATTCAAACTGGTTGTCTTGCCGCAGCAGCTGGAGGGTTTTCAGCTGTTTGCTGCATGCCAAACACAAAACCTGCAATCGATTGTGAGCAAATTGTTGATCAGATTATGCAAAAAACCCAAAACGCCTGCGCCAAGGTTTACATAATTTCAGCAATAACAAAAAATTTAGATGGTAAGAATCTAGTTAATTTTGAAAAGATTGCACAAAATGGAGCAATTGCTTTTTCGGACGACGGCAAATGCTTAGAAAACGAAACCCTAATGGAACAAGCGCTACAACTTGCAAATAGAAATAACAAATTCATAATTTCACACTGCGAAGATTCTGAACTAACTCAAGATGGACTGCTAAACGAAGGCGAAATCAGCAAAACCCTTCAACTCAAAGGAATATCAAATATTAGCGAAAGCAAAGTTGTTGAAAATCATATACAACTTGCAAAAAAAACCGGCTGCAAAATCCACATAGCACACGTCAGCACAAAAGAAAGCGTGGCAGCAATTAAAGAAGCTAAACAACAAAAGGTTAAGGTGAGCGCTGAAACCTGTCCACACTACTTCTTCCTAAACGACGAGGAACTTTTAACTCTAAACGCCGCCAATTGCAAAATAAACCCTCCGATTCGATCCGAAAACGACAGAAAAGCAATTGAAACCGCAGTTATGGATGGCATCATCGATTGCATAGTGACCGATCATGCGCCTCACAGCGAACTCGAAAAGCAAAATTTTTTAACAGCGCCAAACGGCGCAATAGGCCTTGAAACTTCTCTCGCCTGCACATTAACCCATTTTTTCCACACCAAAAAGCTTGATTTGTTCGAAATTATTAACCTAATGGCAAAAAAACCCTGCGAAATTTTAGGGCTAAACTTTGAAGGGATAAAACCAAACGCAATAGCCAACTTTTCGGTTGTTGATCTTCACAAAAAATGGGTGGTTGATCCAAAAAAATTTAAATCTAAAGCCCGCAACACCCCATTTGAAGGCAAAACATTAATCGGGAAAGTTTTGAAAACTTTTTTCAGAGGCCGATTAGTTTTTGACGAAACAAGCCCATAAAAATTCTGATTAAAAAGGAGTGTTTTTAATAGAATTGGACAAGCTAATAGAAAAAATTAACAAATTAAAATGTCCTATTGTTGTTGGCCTCGACACAGATATAAAATTTATTCCGCAATTCATTAAAAATGAAGCGATTTCAAATTTTGACAACACGGCTCAAGCAGCAGCAAGCGCAATTTTAAACTTTAACAAAATGATTATTGATGAAATTTGCGATGTTGTTCCAGCTGTTAAACTACAGTGCGCCTTCTACGAACTATTTGGCCATTTTGGAGTTTTTGCACTTCAACAAACCATAAAATATGCTAAAAGCAAAAATTTATTCACAATTGTTGATGGCAAAAAAAACGATATCGCCAACTCTATGAAAGCCTACAGCAGCGCCTACTTGGGTCGATGTGACCTGCCAAACGACAACGAAGAATTTTCAGCGTTTGATTGCGATGCCCTAACCATAAACCCATTTCTGGGCACCGATAGCATAAATCCAATTTTTGAAGACTGCGAAAAATTCAAAAAATCAGCCTTTGTTCTCGTTAAAACATCGAACCCTAGCTCAAGTCAACTTCAAAATTTAAAGCTAGAAAACGGCAATTTACTATACGAACATATAGCAAACATTTGCTGCAATTTTAACGATTTTAAAAACTCAAAATTCGGCTACAGCAAAATTGGAGCAGTTGTTGGCGCAACCCATCCAAACGAACTAAAAAATTTGCGTTTGAAAATGCCGCACACATTTTTCCTGGTTCCTGGATTTGGCGCACAAGGAGCCGATTTGAAAAACTTAAAGCTCGCATTCACAAGAAACTTTTCCGGCGCGATAATTAATAGTTCAAGAGCAATTTTAGGAGCCTGGCAAAAATGCAACTGCGAAGAAACAAAATTTGCAAAAAAAGCAAGAAATGCAACAGAGAAAATGAGAGATAAAATAATGGCGATTTTAGGCTGAATTCAAACCAAAACTATAAAAATATATTTAATCAGAGGGGTTTTTAAAAACAATGTTAACATCAAAACCAGAAACAGCTAAATTAATTCTAGACGATGGAACTCAGTTTTGTGGAATTTTAATAGGCACAAAAAAAAGCTGCATCGGAGAAATAGTTTTCAACACTTCTATGACAGGCTATTTGGAAACATTGACTGACCCGAGCTTTTTTGGTCAGGTTGTTATGCAAACTTTTCCTCTTATTGGCAATTACGGCGTTTGCGAAGACGACATGCAGAGCAAAAAAGTTTGGCCTAAAGGGTTTATTGTTAGGCAAATTTGCAACGAACCTTCAAACTTTCGAAGCGCTCAAACTCTTAGCAGATGGCTTGAAAAAAATGACATTTGCACAATAAGCCAAATAGACACACGCGGCTTAACGAAAAAAATAAGAACCGGATCAATCAAAAACTGCGCAATTGTTGCCGATTCTGAAGCTAACAAACCCGAAATTCTAGAAAAAATCAAAAAATTCAAAATAGAAAACGCCATTAAAAACACTTCAACTAAAAGCCCTATAACACTCACAGAAAAAAATTTTAGGCCCCTATGCCATAATCTAATATATAACAAAAAAATTAAAAAAAATCCGTTTAAAATTTGCGTCTTAGATTTTGGAACCAAAATAAACATATTACAAAACCTGGTTCTGCGTTGCAATGAGGTTTTGGTTTTGCCATATGACACATCTCCCGAAAAAATAGAAAACCTAAAACCCGACGGCGTAGTTCTTTCAAACGGCCCAGGCGACCCAGCAGAGAACAAGAAAATTATCAAAAACATAAAAAAAATTCAGAATTTAAAAATTCCAATGTTTGGAATATGTTTAGGCCATCAGCTGCTCGCTTTGGCAAATGGAGCAAAAACTGCAAAACTAAAATTCGGCCACCGTGGCAGCAATCACCCTGTTTTGAACACTAAAACAAACAAAACATTCATAACTTCACAAAACCACGGCTTCGTCGTTGATTCAAAATCAATAAATCCAAAAATAGCAAAAATCAGCTTTATTAATCTAAACGACAACAGTTGTGAAGGCCTTGAATTTTTGAATTTTCCTGCTTTTTCAGTTCAATTCCACCCCGAAGCTTGCGCCGGCCCGCTCGATTTAAATTTTTTGTTCGATGAATTTTTCAACCTAATCGAAAAAACCAAAAAACTAATGAAGGTGAATTAAAACAAAATGCCAGTTAATGAACAAATCAAAAAGGTTATGGTTATTGGATCAGGGCCAATTATTATTGGCCAAGCAGCTGAATTCGACTATGCTGGAACTCAAGCATGCGCTGCCCTAAGAGAAGAAAATCTCGAAGTAGTTTTAATAAACTCAAACCCAGCTACCATAATGACCGATAAATCAATGGCAGACCATATATATATTGAACCGTTAACTCTTGAATCGGTAAAAAAAATCATAGAAATAGAAAAACCCGACAGCCTTCTTTCAACCATTGGCGGGCAAACAGGGCTCACTATTTCAATGCAATTGGCACGAAGCGAATTTTTAAAAGAACATAACATTAAACTTTTAGGCGCAAAACTGGAAACCATAGAAAAAGCTGAAAACAGACAGTTGTTTAAACAAACTATGCAAAAAATTAACGAACCCTGCATTCCTTCAATGAACGCCAAAAACGAGGCTGATGCAAAAAAATTCCTAGAAAAATTTGGCCTGCCTGCAATAATAAGACCAGATTTCACGCTGGGCGGAACTGGCGGCAGCATAGCAAAAACAACACAACAATTTTTTGAAGCAGTAAAAAACGGACTGCAAGCCTCACCAATCCATCAAATTCTAATCGAAAAATCGATCTATGGCTGGAAGGAAATTGAATTTGAAGTTGTTCGTGATGGTTCCGGCAATGTTATAACTGTTTGCTCAATGGAAAACGTCGACCCCGTTGGCATACACACCGGCGACAGCATTGTTGTTGCTCCAACCCTAACCCTTTCTGACAAAGAATTTCAAATGCTGCGATCAGCTTCAATTAAAATAATAAACGAACTAGAAGTTGAAGGAGGTTGCAATTGTCAGTTTGCCCTCAACCCAAACAGCTTTGAATATGCAGTTATTGAGGTTAACCCACGTGTTTCTAGGTCATCGGCCCTAGCTTCAAAAGCAACCGGCTATTGCATAGCAAAAGTTGCAACAAAAATCGCAATAGGGTTTAATCTGAACGAAATCGAAAACAAAATAACAAAATCAACATCAGCCTGTTTCGAGCCCGCGCTTGACTATGTTGTTGTTAAAATGCCACGCTGGCCTTTTGACAAATTCATATATGCTAAACGTGAGCTGGGGCCCCAAATGAAATCAACCGGCGAAGTTATGAGCATTGCTTCAAATTTTGAACAAGCCCTAATGAAAGCGGTTGTTGGCCTAGAACAAAACATTGATTCCCTAAGCCTCGATGAATTTAAAAATTTAAGCAATGATAGGCTGTTAGAAGAAATTGAAAAGGTGAACGATAAACGGGTTTTTGCAACCTTCGAAGCCATAAAACGCGGATTTAACCTGCAAACTATTAAAAAAATAACAAAAATTGATGAATTTTTCTTGAACAAACTTAAATCAATTGCAAAAATTGAGCTAGAACTTGAAAATCAACCTAAAAACACCGAATTCGTTGATAATACACTATATGAAACGGCGAAAAATTTTGGATTTTTGGACTCAACTATCGAAAAAATTTCAAACAAAAAAATTAAAAATAAAAAAACTGCCGGCTTCAAAATGGTTGACACATGCGCTGCAGAATTTGACGCCCACACACCATATTTTTATTCAACATTCGACCCAGAAAATGAAGCCTATAAATTCATTAAACTAAGCAAAAACAACAAAAAGAAAGTTTTAGTTTTAGGATCAGGCCCAATCAGAATAGGCCAAGGCATAGAATTTGACTATTGCTGCGTTCATTGCATCAGAACCTTAAAAAAACTGGGCTTTGAAGCAATAATTTGCAATAATAATCCGGAAACAGTTTCAACTGATTTTGACACTGCAACGAGACTCTACTTCGAACCAATAAATTTCGAAAGCGTAATGAACATTATAGAAACCGAACAGCCATTTGGCGTAATTGTTCAATTCGGCGGGCAAACCGCAATTAAACTAACAAAACAGCTGCACATGGCTGGAGTAAAAATTTTAGGAACCAGCCCAAATTCCATCGACCTTGCCGAAAATCGCAAACGTTTCGATGAAATATTGCAGCTATGTAACATTTCGAGGCCAAGAGGGCTAAGTGCGCTTAATTTAGACGATGCTCTTGACGCAGCAAATGTTTTAAAATTTCCAGTTTTGCTGCGACCATCCTACGTTTTAGGCGGTCAAAACATGATTATCGCACATAACAATGATGATGTTAAAGAATTCATGAAAATTATAAGCCAACAGCAAATTAAAAGCCCTATTTTAATTGATAAATATATTCTGGGAATTGAAGTTGAAGTTGACGCTGTTTGCGACGGTGAAAACTGCCTAATTCCAGCCATAATGGAACATGTTGAACGCGCAGGAATCCATTCCGGCGATTCTATTTCTATCCATCCGGCCCAAAACCTTTCAAAACAAACAAAACAAACGATTGTTGACTACACAACAAAACTAGCAAAAAACTTAAAAATAAAAGGACTTTTAAACATTCAGTTCGTTGTTCAAAACAACAAAGTTTTTGTTATAGAAGCAAACCCCAGATCATCGAGAACTGTTCCATTCATAAGCAAAGTGACCGGAGTTGAAATGGTGAGCCTAGCAACAAAAATAATTTTAGGGCAAACCTTAAACGAGCTTGGATTCAAACCTGGCCTTATGGAAAATAATAAATTTGTTGCCGTTAAGGTTCCGGTGTTTAGCTTCGAAAAGCTGCATGATGTGGACGTTAAACTCGGCCCCGAAATGAAATCAACCGGCGAAGTGCTCGGCCTGGCAAGAAATTTTGAGCAAGCTTTGTTCAAAGGGTTGCTTGCTGCTGGCTACGAAACAGAAATAAAAAACCCCAAAATTGAAAACAAAGGCATATTAATTTCCGTGAAAAATTCCGACAAACCCGAAATTGTTGAAATTGCAAAAAAATTTAAAAAACTAGGCTTTAAAATATATGCAACCGAGAACACAGCAAATTTTCTACAAAACAATTCAATTGAATGCTGCAAAACATTAAAGGCCCACGAAGGCCCGAATAACACAATAAATTTAATTAGGGATAAAAAAGTATGTTATGTGATTTCAACATCGGAAAACGACAAAACAGCCGCAATCGACAGCGTGAAAATTCGCCGCACAAGCATTGAACATTCAATAGCCTGCCTAACCTCAGTGGACACAGCAAAACTCATCGCAAACTGCATAACAAACAAGCTGTCAATGAAAAGCGTCGACATGATAGATTCAACAAAAATCGAAACAAAAACCTCAAACAAAATTGATTCTATCATTTAAAATTTGCAAAAATTTAAGACAAATTAGTAATATAATTTAAAACGAATTAATAATATAAAATTTTTATCAAAAAGAAAGCTGTGAAGTCAAATAATGATTGAAACCATTGCAACAATCGTCGAAAAAAAAACAATCTGGCCCGGAATCTTAAGCCTAAAACTACACTGTGAAAAAATTGCAAAAACAGCAAAACCAGGCCAATTTGTTCATGTTCTAATCGAAAATTTAACTTTACGCCGACCATTTTCCATATGCGAAATATGTGATGATAACATAGTAATAGGGTTTCAAATTAAGGGAAAAGGCACAAAACAGATGTCTGCCTGGCCAATCGGGAAAAAAATCAATGTTCTAGGGCCTTTAGGCAACGGGTTTTCTGAAAATAGTTCAAACGACAACGTTTTAATAATAGGAGGCGGAATAGGCTGCTTTGCTTTGTTAGAACTTGCAAAACAAACCCCAAACTGCCAAGCAATTTTAGGTTTTAAAACCGCTAAACTAATCATTTTAGAAGAAAAATTTAAAAAACACTGCAACAAACTAATAATATGCTGCGATGATGGTTCACAAGGGTTGCCGGGCAATATTACAAACCCGCTTGAAAAAATTTTAAAAACAGAAAAAATAAACAAAATAGCTGCATGCGGCCCAATCGCCATGATGAAATGCGCATTTGAAATAGCACAAAAACAAAATAGAAACGTAAAATTTGAAGCTTGCCTAGAACAACGAATGGCTTGCGGAATTGGAGCTTGCCTTGGTTGCTCAGTTGAATTAAAGCAAAATAACAAAATTGTTTCGGCTCATGTTTGCTCAGATGGCCCTGTTTTTGATGCAAGAGAGGTGTTTTTCAATTGAATAAACTTGAGACAAAAATAGGCAAAATAGCCAAACTTGAAAACCCAATAATTGCCGCTTCCGGAACCGTAGGCTACGGTGAAGAACTTTCCAAATTAGTTGATCTTAAAAGCTTTGGCGCAATAGCCACAAAAGGCACCACACTAACTCCTAGAGCTGGAAACGAAAGCCCCCGAATTGCCGAAACTCCAAGCGGAATGTTAAACAGCGTCGGCCTGGAAAACCCGGGAATTGATTGTTTCATTAAACAAAAATTACCATGGCTGTTACAACAAAATTCTAAAATTTTTGTTAACATAGCAGGATCAACCGTAGATGAATATGTTAAATTAGTACAAAAACTTGATTCAACAAAAATTGATGCAATCGAACTTAATATTTCATGCCCAAACATCAAACAAGGTGGAGCAAACTTCGGATCAAATAGAAAAACTGCGTTTGAAGTGGTTTCACAAGCAAAAAAACACACTACAAAGCCTTTAATAGTTAAACTTACTCCAAATGTTGATTCAATTTCAGAAATCGCAAAGGCAGTTGAGTACGCTGGAGCCGATGCAGTTTCACTAATAAACACACTGCTTGCCATGAAAATAGACACTAGAACACGACGCCCAGTTTTAAAAAACAACCTTGGCGGCTTATCGGGCCCTGCTGTTTTCCCAATCGCAGTTAGAATGGTTTGGCAAGTGTATAATTCAATTAAAATTCCAATAATAGGTTCAGGTGGAATCAATTCAGCAATCGATGTCGTTGAAATAATGATGGCAGGAGCAAGTGCGGTTGAAATAGGAACTGTTTTGTTCAAAAACCCATCAACAGCATGCAATTCGATTGTTTGCGGCTTGAATGATTGGCTAAATCAAAATCAAGTCAAAAAACTCAATTCAATTGTTGGCACGGTGAAACCTTGGTGAAAATTATGGCAATTGATTTGGGCGACTCAAAAACCGGATTGGCTTGCTGCGATTTAAACGAAACCCTGGCCTTTCCTGTTGGCACAATTACTGAAACCAACCAAAAAATTTTAATTGAAAAACTTATTAATACAATTTCAAATATGCAAATCGAGTTAGTAGTTGTTGGCAACCCGATTAACATGAACGGCAGCGTCGGCCCTAGAAGCAAAAAATGCAAAAAATTTGCTGACAAATTAAAATCTAGATTAAAAATTCCGGTTAAATTATGGGATGAACGACAATCAACGCTTTTAGCCAATCGACTACTAATTGAAGCCAGCACAAAAAAACGCAAGAAAAAAAAATTAATTGACGAAGTTGCTGCAACGGTAATTTTAGAAAATTTTTTAAAGTTTCGAAAAAACTTAAAACTTTAAAAAACTTAATTGGTGTTTTCGGTTTTTTTAAGTATTGGAACCATAGAAAAAAACGGCATCATCCTTATTGCTTCAGTGGCTTTATGCTGCAATTTCTCACTAAGAAGAGGCCTCAGCGCCTGAATAAACGCTATATCTCGATCAAATTGCGTTGTTTTTTTGCAAACCTTGTCGAGTTCGCTTAAAATTTTAACCTTTTCAAAAAACGGTTCCAAATTTAACGTATCGGCACTGAAATTCTTACTAAAATTAATTTCGTCTTTCAACACAGCAATTTTCCTTTCAAAAATTTTTAACTTCATTAAAATAACCTTATTGAAATATATATGCTTAAAATTTAAAATTGATTCAAATTAAAACTATATATAATATTTTCATTATCAAGGAGCTTAAATTTTGAACATTGCCATAGTTTCAGACACACACGGCGACTTCAACACACTAAACAACATTTTTAAAACCTATTTTTCAAATTCAGATATGATTATTCATCTGGGAGATGGAGCTCGCGAACTTTACAAATTAATTGAACAAAACAAATCAAACAAAATCTTCCACATAGTTAAAGGAAACTGCGATTTTGACCCAATTGGCACGCTGCCAACCTCAAAACTTTTAACCCTGCCAAACGGGTTGAAAATTTTTGCATGTCACGGCCACACATTCAACGTTAAAAGTTCTATCCAAAGTTTGACAGATCACTGCAAAAATTTAAATGTTTCATTGGCTCTTTTTGGCCACACACACGTTAGAATGCTAAAACTAAACGACGACCCAAGCGGAATAATTTTGCTAAACCCAGGCAGCCCTAGTTTTCCACGTCGTTTTAACCCAAGCGTAAGTCTTGTTTCGATTAATAATGATAGAAAAATAAACGCTAAAATTGTTGAACTTTAGACAAAATTTGCAAACAAAAATTGGGATATATAAACATGAAAAATAATTTTAAAATTGCAGTTGTTCAATTTAGCAGATTTGCCACAATCGGTTTGCTAAACACTGTTTTAAACCTAGCAATAACCTATTCTTTAATTTTATGCCTGAAAAATTTTATAACCCAAAAAACTACTCTAACCTTCTTAGCCAATTCGGTGGGATTTATTTTAACCACACTGAATTCATATATTTTAAACAATCGATTTGTTTTCAAGAAAACTGCGAAAGGCAACCTGTGGCCACTCATCAAAACATATATATGTTACGGGTTCACCTTCATTTTAAGTTTCACATTAACCAAATTTTTCACAAATATCGCAAATGTCAGCGTGTTTTTCGTGCCTGTTTTTTCGTTAATTTTAACCGTGCCGCTCAATTTTTTAATAAACAAATTTTGGTCATTCTCATGAATTAGGTGATATTAAATTTGAAATTTTATAACGATAAAATAAAAATACAAAAACTCATTGCAAATTCCGGGTTTTGTTCAAGACGAAAAGCCGAAAAATTAATCTTAAATCAGCAAGTTTTATGCAACAACAAACCTGCAACAATTGGAATGCATGCTGATTTAAACTGCAAAATCACAATAAATGGTCGCGAAATTAATTTGAATCCTCCTAAAAAAATATATTTGATTTTGAACAAACCAGAAGGCGTGCTATCAACAACAAAAGACAACTTCGGCCGAAAAACCGTAGTTGACTTAATTAAAACAAAAACAAACCAGCGAGTCTTTTTAGTCGGAAGATTAGATTTAAATTCACAAGGGTTAGTAATCCTAACAAACGATGGCTATTTAGCACAAAAAATCAGCCATCCAAAATATAACATAACCAAAAAATATGAAGTTAGCATAACACGAAAACTTAAACCATTTGAAATACATAAACTACAAAATGGCATATGGCTAAATGGTAAAAAAACAGCGCCTGCCAAAATCAAACCACTATCAGCGCTAAACAAGCTAAACAATATATTTAGAATAGAAATCGAACTACATGAAGGCAAAAAACGCCAAATAAGACGAATGATTTATTCGCTTGACCCGAATATAAAAATATTAAAACTAAAACGCACAAAAATTGGCCCAATAGAGCTTGGTAATCTCCCACTTGGACACAGCAGATTTTTAAGCCACGATGAAACTTTAAAACTTAAAAAATATTTTAAATAAACAAGGATCAGCTAAAATAAAAACCGTATTAATTCAGCGCAAATCAATATGGTAAACCACACGGAAAATTAGCTGGCCCAATATTTTTGATCTGCGCCACGATATTGCAAACTTTCAAGCACATGTTCATTCAAAATTATATCACTGCCTTCCAAATCAGCTATAGTTCGTGACACCTTCAAAATCTTAAAATATGTTCTGGCAGACATGCCCATATTATTAAATGCGAGTTCTAAAGTTCTCTTCGCCAAATCGTGAAGCAAACAAAATTTTTTAACATATCGCGCATTAAGTTTTCCATTTTCGCAAAATCTCACTTTGCCATATCGCTGTTTCTGAATTAACCTAGCCCTTTCAACGCGCCGCCTAATTTGAAGCGAATGCTCGCCCAATTCAACATTTTTATTCAAATCATTGAATTCAATCGGCGCAACTTCAACGTGTAAATCAAACCTATCAAGCAACGGCCCGGAAACCTTAGATAAATATTTTTCGACCTTATATCGCGAACAACTACACTGCCTGGTAGGATGCCCAAAATAACCACAAGGACACGGATTCATCGCAGCAACCACCGTCACCGCACAAGGATAGGTTATGCTTAAATTCGCTCGACTTATGGTTATCTTACCATCTTCCATCGGCTGCCTCAAAATTTCTTTAACATCTCGCTTAAATTCAGGCAACTCATCTAAAAAAAGCACTCCTCCATGAGCCATCGAAAGTTCACCAGGTTTTATGCCAGATCCACCACCAGCAAGACCAGCCGCCGAAATTGTGTGATGTGGCGCCCTGAATGGTCGATTTACGATTAATGCGCAATTTTGTGGCACCTCACCAGCAACCGAATGAATTTTTGTTATTTCAATTGCCTCATCAAAACTAAGCTCCGGCAAAATGGAAGGCAAGCGTTGCGCTAACATACTTTTGCCTGCTCCCGGCGAACCAATTAGCAAAACATTATGACCTCCAGCTGCAGCAATTTCAAGTGCTCGTTTCGCAAGCGCCTGCCCCTTAACATCATTGAAATCAAATTCAAAACTCGACCTTTTTAAATCGATTTCCTGCCGTTTTACTGGTTTTAGCACAACTTTTCCAGTTAAAAAATCAATTAGCTGCCTAACATCAGCCACTCCAAAACAATTAATTCCTTCAACAACACCTGCTTCCAGTTCATTGCCCTTAGGAACAAAAATGTTTTTAAAACCACTATCACGAGCTTGTAACACCATGGGCAACACTCCACTGCAACGCCTAACATCTCCTCCAAGCGAAAGTTCACCAAAAAAGCAAGAATCGCCTAAATTAGCATTTATCTGACCACTAGATTTTAATATTCCAAGCAAAATAGGCAGGTCATATAGAGGGCCAACCTTTCGAACATTAGCCGGTGCTAAATTTATAACTACTCTACCAGTTGGAAAATCAAACCCGCAATTTTTTATAGATGCCCTAACACGTTCACGACTTTCCTTAACAGCAGCATCGGGTAAACCAACCAATTCAAAAGACGGCAACCCCGACGAAACATCAACTTCAACATCAACAGAATAGCTATTTATTCCAACTAAACCCAAACTCGAAATTCTGCACAACATTACAGTCACTTTCCCAAATTTTAAACTTTAAATAGAGCCTTATAGTTCTACATTTTAAACCCTTATATGATTTTCTTCAACAAAAATTTTTAATTATTAAAAAATTTGAAAAACCAGGCTCAAGAAGTTTTAGCATTAAAGTAGACCTCATGCGCATTCAAGCTTTCACCTTTTAATTCAAACATTTCGCTGACCGTTGCCAAATGAAACCCTCTTTCTATAAGCTTTGGAATAATCACCTTGGCAGCCTCAACCGATGACTCATATACGTCATGCATTATAATTATTGAACCATCTTTAACGTTGTCTAAAACTATTTTAATGGTTTGATCGGCATTTCGTGTCTTCCAATCTTTCGGGTCAACCTGCCACAAAATTAAAGGAAAATTAATGAGGTTTGCAATTTTGTTGTTATATATCCCTCCCATAGGCCTAACCAAACTTGGCTTATAACCACCGGTTGCCTCTTCAATGATTTCATTTGTTGTGTTAATTTCTTTTTTTATTTCAACCTGAGAAAGGGTTTTAAGGCTCCTGTGAGTTAAAGTGTGATTGCCTATTTCGCAACCCTGCTCAAGAATTTTTGGCAACACTTCAGGATGACTCCTTGCCTTGTCTCCAATAACAAAAAACGTTGCCTTAGCGCCGTTTTCTTTCAAAATTTTAAGCACTTCTGGAGTCGTGTTAGGACTAGGACCATCATCAAAAGTTAGAGCAACAACCGGCTTTTTTGCCTCTTCTTCGGTTAATCTGTCCTGTTTGCACCTAGCATTAAAGCTAGTGCAATCTTCAACAGAAGCCAAATCTACGCCAACAGAAACCGTTTTAAATTTGCTTGGCAACACACTGCCTCTGTCAAAGAAAAAAATCAGCTCTTTATCAGTTATAACAAAATTTTGCAATGTTTTTAAACTATATGGCAAAATTTCATTCAAATCAATTTTAATCTTATGCAAAACATTAGCAAATTTTTCAGAAAAATTCTTGCGAATCAAATCGACAACTTTACGCACTCCTTCACGCTTAAAAAACTTTTGCGCCTCAATAACCTCATTGCCCCTAAACACAAAGGTTTTAGTGAATTCCATTTCAGTTTTTTTGGTTAAATTTCTTTCAAGAAACTGAAATTGCACAGAAACATTATCATCATCTTCTGCGCCTTTAAAAGTTTGATAGTTGCTGTAGAACTCGAACTTATCATTCAAAAAATCCTTATCAAGCTCTTCTTTTCTATAGCAATAAATCCTGTTGTTGATTTCATGAAACAAAATTGCATTCTGTTTTTTGCTTTCAAAAATAGGAAAATCCATACAATATTTAACATTGTCATGGCCTCCAATTAAACGCTGAAAATAGCCACCATCACGCCTGCAATTCTTTATGACATATTTCGAATTAGTTGCATAATTAATGGTCATCTTCTGCCCAACAATTTGTTTGCCAAAAACAAAAAAGCAAAGCAAACAAACTAAAACAAAAAAAACACCAAAAACCGCAATCAAAATTTTAAAAATTTTTGTTCTATCAAAAACAATTCCGCCAAACATAATTTAATCTTCTCCTCAGTTTCGTAACAAAAAATTTGAAAAATCTGCCCATCCTATCATCGACTTAATAAAAAATATTCTGATTTTTCTAAAATATTAATCAAAAATTGCCTCGGCGAAACTGTGAGCATCAAATTCCTGCAAATCGACCTCTTTTTCTCCAACTCCCAAAAACCTTAAAGGAACACGCTTTTCGCCCGCTATTGCAACGGCTATGCCGCCTTTTGCTGTGCCATCTAGCTTGGTTAAAACTATGCCATCAAGAGGCACTATTTTTTGAAATTCCTCCACCTGATTCAAGCTGTTTTGCCCCATTGTTGCATCAACAACCAGCAAACTTTGCACCCCATCAGGCATTTCTTTTTTCGCTACCCTAACAATTTTTTGCAACTGCATCATCAAATTTTTTTTGTTATGAAGCCTTCCTGCTGTGTCACAAATAGCGTAATCAACATTATTTTTTTTTGCAAACGAAACTGCATCAAAAACAACAGAAGCCGGATCGCAATCCTGACCATGACTGATTATTTTACAACCAACCTTGCTAGCCCAAATTTCAAGCTGCTTAACAGCTGCTGCCCTAAAAGTGTCAGCAGCAGCAACAATAACCGATTTGTTTTTATTCATCAAAAAGTGCGCAAGCTTGGCTATTGTTGTGGTTTTGCCAACCCCATTAACCCCGAAAACCAAAATTGTCGAAGGTTCCTGCAAAAAAAAACTGCCTTTTTGCAAATCCCCACCAAAACTTAAGATTTCTGAGACAATTTCAGTTAATTGAAACATAGCCTCATTTTGAAACCTTAATTTTTTTTGTTTTATTGCTCCTCTAAGCTGTTGAACAATTTCGGTTGAAGTTTTCACCCCAAAATCAGCAGTAATTAAAACTTCCTCGAGCTCATCAAAAAAATTTTCATCAATCTTCTTTGATTCGTCATCAACTTTGTTTAAATTACCAAACAAGGTTGATTGGATCTTGCTACGCGTTTTACTCAAACTTTGCTTCAATTTTGAAATTATGTTCAAATCAAAAACCCCTTTACTCTATCGCACCCACTTAACCTAATTTTTAAACAAATCGCAAAATGACCCAAACTTTTCCTGAATCCAAAATATCATTCAAACAAAAAAAACATCTTCATAATCAACCAACAAAAGACTCGCTAATCTTTGAATTTTCTTCCGCAACCAGCTGATTATAACATTCAATCGAATTTGGATGAATTAAAATTTGCTTATCACAACCAAGTTTGATGTAATGCTTCAAATGAAAAATTATAGCCCCATTCAAACTTTTTTTTGCGATTTTTCTCTCAATTTTGGCAGTAACACTCTTCCTATCGGCGCTAGTGTTGTCCGAAATATATATTATTTTGTCAAATGCTGTCATGTTCTTCTTTGCTGTTGTATGACAATCAATCGCATTAAAAATTTTTTTATTTTCTATTCCCAAAACATTTCTGCAATATATGGCTCCGGCAGGCCCATGCCACAACTTTGGATTTGGTCTTTCAACATCGTTCAAATTTTCAAGATTTTTTCCACCCAATTTTAAAACATTAAGCAAAAATTCCGGGCTCTTCTCTTTAACAATATCGTGCAAAATTCCGGCTATATACGCTAATTTTTCATCTTCGCCATATATCTTAGCAAGAGTTCTTGCCATTTTCGCAACCAAAACACAATGATTAAACCTTCTAATTGAAACCATATTCCTACAAGCGTTTTCACATCCCACCTCAAGCAAACCATCGTCACAAAACAACCCGTTTCTTTTAATATAACGCGCAACATCAGGGTTTAGCAAACCATCACAACCGAGTCCCTGCGCCAATCTTATTCTTATCATGGTGGAATGGCAGGCAAGCAGATTAAAACTTAAAAGCATAGCATCAATTCTGTTTTTATGAATAATTCGTTGTATTTCGTCACGCTCATAATCACCAGAACAAGCCGTTACAATTTTAGATAACTTCAAAATTTTTTCAAGCCCATACCATTTTCCTATATCTATAAACGAATCAGGCCCAACCAACAAGAACAGTTCTGAATTTCTATTTTGATCTGCAATCTTCTGCAGAATTTGTGTGCCATAACCATTTTTTTTTATCTCAAATTCTAAAGGTGAAACCTCAACAAAATCAAGAGCTTCAGTAGCCATATTACACATTAACACCCTGTGACTTTTATCCACCAAATTCACATTCTTATGGAGAGCCGATTTACATATCACCAAAATTATTTTGTCAAGATTCAAAAAAATTTTCATCTGCTTTAAAAAATGAACATGTCCTTCATGTATGGGGTTAAAACTGCCACCAAAAACCCCTATTTTTGCCATCGACAACTCCCCCAAAAAACAGCTGGACTCAGTATAGCTCAAAATTTCAGGTTTTGCAAATTTAAAATTAAAATAGCTGCACCTAACCAACACAAGTTTATCACAAGTTTGTAGTAACTATTTTTAATAATTTTTAAAAAGCTTAAATAAATATATTTACGAGCTGTAAACAAAATTAAGTAACATAAAATTTCAAACTAACCTCAATAATTTAACAAATTCAAACTTTCTATTTTCAAATGTCAAACCAAATCAATTATATCGAACCTTCTAAATTTGAATTCTAAATCAACAAAAACAATCAAATCAAAAATTAGTTTTGAAACGACTTTATTGGCAAACACAATTGACAAACACAAAAATTTTATGATAGAATTCAACTAAATTTTGATTTTTAGCTTAAATCATTTCAAATATTTTTAATTTTTGATCACATATTTCTAATCGCATTATCATAACATATGTCACATATGTCGCTATAATATTTTTAAATTCCCCGTGCAAATAGCTATAAATATCCTCTACAGTCATCAAAAAATATTTAATTGCTTCCTTTCAACTAAGTCTTTTAATCAATTTCATCAAAAAAACTAAGTAATT
>JAZUIR010000115.1:0-2210 GCA_045642305.1 Oscillospiraceae bacterium
TTGATTTAAATAAATTTTATTTAGTTTATTTGGCTCTGATTATAAACATTTATTTTTAATTTTGCAATTTTTTAGTTTTGGTTTTGCATTTTTGTTTTTAGATTCCAAAGGGGGAATTGTTTCTAGGTTATGATAGATAGAATTAGAGGCGACAATTTTAGCAAAAAAGAAATAATAAAAGTTTTATGTGAAGAATTTAGAAAATATAACTATATTGAACCAGAGCTTTTTTCAACTTTGAATGTTAAAAGAGGTTTACGCAATGCTGATGGTAGCGGAGTTTTGGCGGGTTTAACTTTGATTTGTAATGTTCACGGTTATGTTATGAGCGATGGGGAAAAAGTCGCACAGGAAGGTGAGTTAATATATCGCGGTTATGATATAAATGATTTAGTAAATGATTGCATAAAAAACAAACGTTTTGGTTTTGAAGAGGTAATATATTTGCTTTTGTTTGGCGCGTTGCCAAGTGAGGGTGATTTGAATTATTTTAAAGAAGTTTTAGCCCTATATCGTGAGCTTCCTGAAGGTTTTTTGGAAGATATTATTTTAAACAGGCCATCTAAGAACATAATGAATAAAATGCAGTTGGCTATTCTTGCCATGTATACTTACGATGAATATGCAGATTCCATGTCTATTGAACATGAGCTTCGAAAGGCAATTGAGGTTATCGCGCGTATGTCAACCATAATGATTGCAGCCTATAGGTCGTTTTGCAGGGCGTTTAACAAGGAAGGCTTAATAGTTCATTCAATTAAACGTGAGGAAACTATTGCTCAAAGCATTTTGTCTACTTTAAGGCTCGATCGACAATATTCAATAGATGAGGCATTGTTGCTTGATGTGCTTTTGATGGTTCATGCTGAACATGGGGGCGGAAATAATTCGGCGTTCACATGTCGGTGTTTAACTTCAACAGGAACAGATGCTTATTCGGCCTACAGTGCTGCCATTGGTTCGCTTAAGGGGCCAAAACATGGTGGAGCTAATCAAAAGGTTATGGTCATGATAAATGATATTGAAAAAAATGTTTCTGATTTGAATGATTTGGATGAATTGAAGTCATATTTAGAAAAAATGGTTGATAAAAAAGCTGGTGATGGTTCTGGTTTAATATATGGTATGGGTCATGCCGTATATACTAAATCTGATCCTAGGGCAATAATTCTGAAAAACTGTGCGGCTAAGGTGGCTAAAGGAACCGAATATGAAGACAGGTTTAGAATGCTTGAAAACATTGAAAGGATTGCTAAGATGGTTTTGAGCAAAAAAAAAGGTGGTAGTAAGTCGATTTGTGCTAATGTAGATTTATATTCTGGATTGGTTTATGAAATGCTTAAGATTCCGCATAATCTATATACCCCTTTGTTTGCAACTGCGAGAATTTCGGGTTGGGCTGCTCACAGAATGGAAGAAATTTTAACTGGTAAGCGTATAATCAGGCCAGCTTATAAACCGGTTGCTAGGAGAAAAAAATTTGTTTCTATGAAAGATAGGGCAGATTTAAACGATTAATTGTGTTGAAATTAGTTGCGAAAATTTTTAGGAGAGCTTGGTGTATGATGAAAAAAATTGGTTTGTTTTCTAAAAATATTGTATATCTTTCATTTTTTGTTTTGTATGTGATTTTTTTTGTTGTGTTGCGTGTTTTTCAGTTGTTTTGTTTAACTGATTTAAATACGGGAATTTGCTATGAGTTTAGAATTTTTGAATATGTTTTTTTGTTTGGAAGTTTGTTGTTTTTAGTTTTTTCTTATTTGTTTTTCAGGTTTTTTTATAGATCTGAGCTTGTCAATTTGAACTATATGCAAAAAAGTGTGTTTTTGGGTTTTGTTGGGTTCTTTAGTTCTGTTATTGTTTTGGTTTGTTCGTTTGTTGTTCTTTTTAAAACAAATTCAGCTGAGTCTGTTTCATCTATATTCAACATCTTGTTTTTCGTAACCGGAATTTTTTTTGCAGTGTGTTTTATCTGGTTGTCTGGTTGTTTTTGTCGCGGCATAGGTTTAAAAAATGGTTCAATCATGTTTTTTGTTTCGGCTTTTTTTTGGGTTGGAGTTCGTCTTCTAAGTTTTGTTTGGACCGAATCGATTTTTGTTTTTGATAAGGTAGAGTATCAGTTAATTGTTTTGGGAACTTTGAGTTTATTTTTGTTTTTATTCTATTTTGGTGGGTCGATTTTGGGTTCAGGTTCTAAGTCGGTGGCCAAG
>JAZUIR010000116.1:0-3159 GCA_045642305.1 Oscillospiraceae bacterium
AGGTTCAATATTGCTATAAAAAAAATTACGAAAGAAATTATTGAAGTTCGGTTTATTGTTTTGAGTTGAGGAATTTTTATAGAAAATATGCTGAAAAAAATCATAAATATTGAAAATATTATTAGAATTTTTATCATAAAAAAAATAGTCTTTTCAAATTTTAAAATTAAATTCATACTGAAAGAATTTTCTCCTATTGTTTTTTTATTTTTTGCTCTTTGAACAATTTTTTTAATAGTTTTTTAATTAAATCAGATGTTACGAAGCCACAATAAGCAAACAGGAATAGCATAAAAACTAAATTAAACATTAAACTGCATTTTAAATATATTAACACGGTTAGAGCAAACATTGGAATATAGTGTACAAAATATATTAGATTAAAATTTAGCTTAATTTTTGGTTTTAGCGCAATAAATCGCAGCACACAAACAGCAAAAAAACAAATAACCATGGTGAATCCTGCTGATTGTGTGCCAAGAATTTTCATTGTTGAAATTAAAGTTATTGTTGAAATTATTGATCCAAAAAATTGCGACATAAACAACTGATTAACCTTTTTTTCTGCTTGCAAAATTGAACCTAAAAAATTTTGGACTGCATCAAAAATACTTCCCAAATATAGCAACGGAATTAAAAGTTTTGCTTGAGCATATTTAGGGCCGATTGCAAACGAAAAAAGCGCTAGCGTCATAGGCATCAAAATCAAAATTGAACAACTCATGAATCTAACGAAATAGTTGAAAGTGTTATTATATAGTTTCTGTTTGAGTCTGTGTTTGTAAACGTTGAATGAAAATTCTTGGAATGCAAAATTAAATGACATTATGAAAAGACCAATTAGCGAGTTCATTTTGTAGGCCGTTGAAAAAATTCCGGTTGCAGCTGCACCAAGACCAATATTTAATATAACTGAATTTGCTGATTGATTTAGCCAATATGATATGAAATTAAATGTTGTCGGAACAGAATATTTTAACATTTTTTTTATTGTTGCAAGATCAACATATTCGAGTTTAATGTGTTTAAAGCTTTTTAAGAAAAATTCTATAAAAAAACCTTGAAACAAGTAGGAGCAAGTTGTTGCTAAGATTATGGCGTTGTAGGTTAGTTTGAAAGCAAAAACAAAAATATTAAAACTGGCAAGCTGAGCTATAGAACCAACGATTCCTGAAATAACATATAGCTTATTTTTTTCAAGACCGCGGCATGCAAATTGAACATTTTGATTGAAAACATAGCCAAAACTCATCAAAAACAATTCAAATGGACAGTTTTTAATTATTTTGCACAGGACTAAAATCATATAAATAATTGAGTAGCCGGCAAAAGAAATTGTTTGAATGAAATAACCCGTAGAAATTATTTTTATTTTGTTTTTTATTGATTTGTAGTCGAAAATAAAACGAATTATGGCCATCCAAATTTGAGCACTGGCTAATGTTAAAATCATATTTATTAGATTACTGTGAGTTACAAAAAGACCTAGATCACTTTGTTCAAGTGTGTGCGTTGCAATTAAAATTACAATAAACCCCATCATTCGATTGATGATGTTGCCGATGAAATATATGCTAATATTTTTTAGCAAACTTTTCATTAAAACCAAAATCCTTCTCACTATTTCAAGTTTAAATGTTTAGCGTAATAATTTTATAATTTAGGTATGAAATAATAATAGAATAATATCAAAAAATATAAAATAAATCTATAAATAAAAACTAGACATAAAAAATTTTCTATGTCTATATTCTATGCTTCTATAATATGATATAATATGAATAACATTTGCAACATAAAATATAAAATTCACCACATATTTTATATACAAGTGTCGGTGGTCATTTAAATAGATATATAGATGAAAAAAACAATATAAATTAAAAAATCAAGGAGAGTCACATTATTATGAGAATAGCTTTAGTTTCCGACACCTATGTTCCAGCCGTTAATGGAGTTGCAATTCATGTTAATCTTCTGAAAGAAGGTTTGCAAAAATTGGGTCATGAAGTTTTGGTGGTTAGTGCGCTTTCGACGGCAAAGAAGCATTTTATAAAAAATGGAGTTCTATATTGTCCGGGATTAAATTTTAAGAAAATTTATAACTCAGTGGTTGCTGGGCCGATTAGTCATTCTCGCTATAAATATATTAAAGATTTTAATCCTGATGTTATACACATACATACCGAATTTGGCGTTGGATATTCAGGGGCCAGTGCTGCAAAATTTTTGAAGGTTCCGTTAATATACACTATGCACACCATGTATGACAATTATATTTATTATGTTGCTCCGAAGAAATTAACTAACATTGTTAAAAAAACTTCGCATGTATATGCTAAAATTTTGGCACAAAAATCTACATGTATAACAGGTCCATCAAAAAAAGTTGAAGAATTTTTTAGGGGTTGTGGAGTAGAAAAGCCGGTTTATGTTATTTCAAACCCTGTTGAACTTGAAGTTTTTAATTTTGAAAAATTTGATGAGAATGAAAAATTAATGGTTAGAAAAAAATTGAATGTTGAGCCAAATGAATTTTTGGTTTGTTTTTGTGGCAGATTAGGTCGTGAAAAAAGTGTTAATGTGCTGTTGAAGATGTGGAGTGAATCGGTTAAAAAAACTGATGGCTATAGGCTTATAATCTTAGGAGGGGGGCCTTGTATGAACGAATTGAAAGCCTTGTGTGAGCAACTAAAAATTAAGGATCAAGTGGTTTTCACTGGAGAGCTTCCTCACAATCAACTCGCGCCCTACTACTGTGCTTGTGATATATATGTAACTACTTCACTTTCCGATACAAATTCGATTTCTATGCTTGAGGCTATGGCCAGTGGGCTACCTGTTTGTCATTTGTTTGATGAGCTAAATTCTGATCAAATTGAAAATGGAGTGAATGGGTTTTTCTTTAAAAATTCTGATGAAATGAAGGAATTGTTTGATAAATATAAAAATATGGCAATAGACGAAAAATTAGAAATTAAAAAACAGGCTCGAAAATCGGTTTTAAAGTTTGGAGATGTGGCATTAGCCGAAAAATTGCTTGAAATCTATAACAAAGCTTTGCAGATTTATTCGGATGAATTGAATGAACAGAAGTTCACATCAAAATTTTATTTCAAACTTAAAAGCATGGGCAAACGTGGTTGAATTTAGGGCTTT
>JAZUIR010000117.1:0-3344 GCA_045642305.1 Oscillospiraceae bacterium
CACCATTTTCATCATCAAAACCAATCGCATCAAAACCCAAGATCCTAGCGATGAACGCAAAATTTTCAACCAAAAACAAGCCAATAATCTTATCCACATCGCACCCAAAGCCCAAAAAATTTTTCACCTCTTCACTATAAATCAATTTTTCACCACCATTTTTCATATCACTAACAATAGACTTTATTTTTTCCTGAAGTTTCAATTTCCTATCCTTTCTGTTATAACCAAAATAGTTAAATCCTATTTCACCATATTCCTCTACACAAGACCGCAATTCATTCAAAAAATAAATTATCGAATCGCCACTAAATTTCATCACATGATTAAGTTCACATGCCTTTTCAAATTCACACATAACAGAAGCATAATTTTCAATTAACGTTGCATAACACAAATTTTTTATTTTTTTCAACTCAATGACTCTTGATTTTTCTAAATCCAACGCCATTTCAACAACTTTTCCAAATTTTTTATCTTTTTCACCTATAGTGCGCCGCAAAGCATTGGCCTGACGCAGTTCATCACAAACCCAATGTGCTTTTTTTGCCGCTTCTTCACTACCTGAAACATATAAACCTACTCCACAAGGCCTGCTTGGTCCAGCATGATAACTCGCCGACAATCCCGTATCAAACTGAACCTCACCATTTTTTAACCTGTCCACATTTTCACTTTCCACCAATCGAAAAACTGAAACAACTTTTTCGCTATTTAAATATTTTTTAAAGTCAACTTCATTTAAACGTCGTATTCGGCCACCGTATTTTTTTAAAAATTCAACTAAATAATCTTCAACGCAAGCATCCCAACTTTTATTTTTAGAATCTTCACCATACAAAATTTCATCAATCGGCATTTTTTCCACAAAATTCATCAGTTTTTTAAATAAATTCTTTCGATCAAAACTAAATTTTTCACTGAGATATTCGCTGACTTCAGGATTCTTGCTAATCAGTTCCGCTTTTGTTTTTTCAACATCAGCCGCACTCACCGAAAAACATTCAGTAAAATTCTAAGTTTTCGCCCCAAAACCACGAAAAATAAATGCATAAACCAAAATCATTATTAAAACAACAAAACATGCACAAAACCAAACAACAAAACTTAATTTTGCTGCAAACAATTTAAGTCTCAAAACCATTCTCCATATCTTAACTTAAATTAGAAAAAACACACCACCACTATGAAAATTTCATCATAACTAACATAATAACCCTAGTGATTTTTCACATCATCAAAACAACACAAAAATCACAACAACCTCTACACATTGTTGCAATTATAATTTAAAACTCAACCACAAAAATATGGTGCGGGCAAAGGGACTTGAACCCATACGTCAACTGACACTGGCTCCTAAGACCAGCGCGTCTACCATTCCGCCACACCCGCAAAAACCAAAACCTTCAACAAGTATATTATATAACAAAAACACAACCAACGCAACTTCAAATTCTTGCTATGACCGAATTTAAGCATCTAAAATAAAAACATCAATCCTCCACATATTGCAAACTCAAACGTAACCATCCAAACCTATTACTATGCACGAGTTACTATGCACGAGCTTTTTCTTCCTCTTCAAACTGCTCATAAATCATGTCAACAGCTCCCTTTTTGTCGCCTACACCATTCGCGCCATCCGCATCATTAACATCAAAACCACCAGGGCTTTCAAGCTTTTCAACCAACCACTCTAACACATCTTTCCGCCAATTGTCACGATATAAAACATTAGGTTTGATTCCAAACATCAACTGCGACGACCCATCTTCGTTTAAAGTATTACAGGTTTCATAACGAACCACCAACTTAGATTTTGGAAGCACAAAAACATTCCAACCACCAAAACTAATATCCGATGTTGGAGTTCCAATAATAGTAATTTCCTTACTAGAAAGAGCCATCTGCGTAAACAATGTTGCTGCAGACGCAGTTGCACCATTAACCAACAAATAAACCTTGCCATGAAAATCCAAATCGGTTTCTTTCTTGCGAACAAAACTAAACTGTTTGCCCACATTCCAAAAATGCGTAGCATGCTCAACATCTAAAAAATTAAATGCGGGCATTTCAGGCAATTCTGACACAGGTTTAAGTTTTGAAAATTTCTCTTTATCCAATCTCAGACAGAGAATAGAAGAAAACGGATCTTCCAACTCTGTTTTCCACTTTTCAAAATGAGGGCCTAACTTAAACAAACCAATATTTTTCACATCAAAACTCTTCTTAAAAACTGGCAACAAATAATGAACATATCCCCCATAACCTCCCGGATTGTTTCTCAAGTCAATTATTAAATTTTCATAATTTGAAATCTTTTTATAAAATTCCCTAAACCTTCGTTTTTCCGAATCATTAATAACTTCAAAGCTTGGAATTTTCATATAAGCGATTTTATCAGGCTTCAACACTTCCAATTCAACTTTTGACACACCATCCATTGTGTTAAAATGTTCATAATCATTTTTTTTAAACGACACCCCGCCTCGCTTGGAAACCAAAAATTCAGCATATTTTTTTGTGTTCTCAAAAATCTGCGGATCAGCAAAAATCTTAGCAAAATCACGCTTCCCCTGCAATGCTAAACGATCAATATTCTCTTTAACCACATTTAAATCACTGTGTTGATTCCAATCAAAAAAAAGTTGCAAATTATCATCTAAAATTAAACTACTAAACACCTTAAATAATTTATCAAAACCGAAAGCAAACTGCGCATTTACAAAATCATTCAAATCGCAACTCAAAATACCATTATGTCCAGGAAAAAACCTACTCGAAAACTTGTCTATTAAAAAAAGCTGATCAAAATTACTTTTTGAATTCAAAATCTTCTCACGACATTTCTTCGCTTTTTCGCGCAAATTAGGATGCAACCTCAAAGCCGCTCCAAAAGCTGGGCTGTTTTTTTCCATAAAATCAAAATAATAGTCAAAATCAGACGCCAAATCAACGCTGCTAAGCTTCAAAAAATTGTCACGCTCATCATTGCGGTGGCCTCTGGCAAAATAAAACACAAAATACGAAAACACCATCAACCCCGCAACTAACAACCCCAGAAAAATCAAAACAAACCTGCCCTTAATTTTTCTAAGCATAGAAAAAAACTTAGCAACCAACTTCATAAAATAATAAATCCTCCTAAATTAACAACAACCCCAATTAACAACAATCGATTTTAAATGGCATAATAACCTCAACAATCTCAGCCGCTCGTCTCAAGCAACCCCATCATTTCAACATGGGCAGGAACTTAAGCTAGAACCCGCAAACTGAGCATCACCATGCATTCTGCCCATCGAATCGGTTAAACCATATGATGCCGGCCCGGCTGCCAT
>JAZUIR010000118.1:0-12727 GCA_045642305.1 Oscillospiraceae bacterium
CCCCTTAACGGCGCACATGTTTTCAACTTCATTAGAATATTTCATTAGTGTATAGCTCCTTTTCAACATATTTTAACAATCAAATTCGATACTACAAAAATATATCATATTTGTCTACAAAAATTTGCAAAAACCATAAAAACTTAAACGTTAAACCTAAATTCCTGCCAAAAAAATTTGAATTCTAAACAAAATCTTTCAACACTATTTAGCGAACTTTTCAACCCTGCTTTCACGAATAACATTAACCTTTACCTGACCAGGATAATTCAATATACCTTCTATTTGCTTAACCACTTCATGAGCAATTATCTGCATTCTATCATCACTGACAACATCAGGTTTAACCATAATTCGAATCTCTCGACCTGCTTGAAGCGCATATGAAGACTCAACACCTTCAAATGAATTAGCAATTTCTTCAAGTTTTTCCAATCGTTTAACATAACTTTCTATGTTCTCACGACGCGCGCCCGGCCTAGCCGCCGAAATAGCATCTGCCGCCTGAACTATGCAAGCTATTGCTAATTTTGGTTCAACATCACCGTGATGAGCCTCAATCGCATGAACAACTTCCTCATCTTCCTTATACTTCTTAGCTATGTCCACTCCGATTTGAACATGCGACCC
Source organism: Oscillospiraceae bacterium (assembly GCA_045642305.1). GTDB lineage: Bacteria > Bacillota > Clostridia > Oscillospirales > Ruminococcaceae > RUG12519. The sequence goes on from JAZUIR010000118.1 coordinate 631, forward strand.
TTCAACTTCATGATTTAACGCCTTGCCTATATCGTGCAAAAGCCCTGAACGCCTTGCAACAGTCGCATCAACCCCAAGCTCACTAGCAAGCATTCCACTTAAAGCGCTCACCTCTAAACTATGAGCCAAAACATTTTGACCATAGCTTGTGCGATATTTCAATCGCCCAATCAAACCAACGAGCTCACTGCTTATTCCAGTGACGTTTGCCTTCATGACGGCATATTCCCCTTCCGATCGAATAGTTTGTTCAACCTCCAACCGCGATTTTTCAACGGCTTCTTCGATTTTGGCCAAATGAATTCGCCCATCGGCCACCAAGCGTTCCAAAGCTAACCTCGCTATTTCACGTCTAACCGGATCAAAACACGAAAGCGTTATGGCCTCTGGCATATCGTCAATTATTAAGTCAACCCCAGTTAAATTCTCAAAAGCCCTAATATTTCTGCCTTCTCGACCTATTATGCGGCCCTTCATTTCGTCGGAGCTTATCGAAACAACCGAAACAGCTGCCTCGGCAATGAAACTTCCTGCCATCCTAGCAACTGCTAAACTCAACAAATTGCGCGCGTTTTGATTGACTCTATCTTTAAAACTTTGCTGACTTGCAGCTATTCTAACTGCCTTTTCATGCTCCAATTCATTGCTAAACGCTGTCAATATCTGTAGCACAGCTTGGTCCTTGCTCATGCCTGAAATTTTTTCTAATATGCTGAGCTGATTCGCCTTAATTAATTCGGCTTCCCCAAGCATCTTATCTGCCTGGGCCATTTTCGCCTGAATGCTTTCTTCTTTTTTTTCATATTGCTCGACCTTGCGTTCTAAAGTTTCTTCCTTTTGAACAACTCTCTTCTCCTGAACACAAAGCTCCTCACGCCTTAGCTTTATTTCCTTTTCTGCCTCATCACGCAACCTGTGGATTTCGTCTTTAGCATCAAGAACAAGCTGTTTTTTTTTGGTTTCACCCTCTTCTTGAGCCGATTCCACTATTTTTTTTGCATGCTCTTCAGCGCTGCCAATTTCAGCTTCAGCAATCTTTTTGCGATAGTTAACTCCAAACCTGAAGGCAACCACCGCCGCCACAGACCCAAAAACCAACATTGAAATGACAGCAAAAAAAATTGCGATTAAAACGCTCACTGCCTGCACCCTAACCTCCTTTACAAATATGGGTTATTGATTTTAAATCGAAATTTGAAAAAAATTGCAATGCCCAAAATAAAAAAACCTAAACTATAAAAACAACACAAAAACAACCACTCAAAACTTAAGTAATATAACAAACAAAAAATATTACAACAGATTCAAACCACAAAAAACAACATAAAAACAACAAATAGAAAATATATGAAATAAAAAGTGCTTTATAAATAAGCCATTAAATTATCAACCGAGCAAAGCAATCACAATATTGATTCAAAAACATAACAAATCAATTTTAATATATTTTTAAACTCGTGTCAATCACGGAATACACACATTAAATTAAACCTTTAATCACAATAAACAACCAACTCAATTTATTTCAACACAAAACCCGCAATTAGTTCAGTTCCAACCTTCAAATTTGCTATTTTTAATCGCCGAAAAAATCAATTTCTTTATGTTCTTAAACTCAAGCTCTTCATTTTTTAAAAATTTTTTTACAGCTTCACGATTTGTTTTACCATTAACATAGCACCTGCTTTCAACAATCGGCAATTTTAACCTGGTCGCCAAATCTGAAATTTCGCTTTCAAGCGCAAAAATTAAAGGCCTTATTTGAAACAAATCAACCCGCGACAAATAACTTTTGGGGGCAAAACAAGCAAGCTTGCCAGCGCTAAACAAATTCATCAAAAAAGTTTCAACAACATCATCTAAACTATGACCCAATGCAACTTTGTTGCAACCATAACGTTTTGCTATAGAATTAATCAAACCTTTACGCATTTTAGAACAAAGACTGCAAGCGCTCTTTTCGTTTCTTATTTTAAACACAACATCGGCAATCATCGACTCTTCAACAAAATAAAATATATCACGCCGCCTACAAAACTTTTTTACATCATCAAAATTATCATAATGGCCAAAAAAATTTAAGCTTATTGTTATTGCCATCAAATCAAAATCTATATTAAAATATTTCTTTATTCGACTCAAACATTCCAACAAAACCATGCTGTCTTTTCCACCAGACACACAAACGGCCACCGAATCACCAGGCTCAATAAGACCGAATTTTTTTATGGTTTTACTAACCAAATTCAACATCTTCTGCAAAATTATTCTCCTCGCCATTCAAAAATTACATTTCATGACAAATAAATCTCTCTAAACAACTATATTTTACATTGCACATTAACCGCTTAAAACATTCAGAACTAGATTAATCACATTATTTACACGCGCCTTAATTTTCCGTTTTTAATAAATCAAATTAATCAATAAGTTTTTAAAAATATTAAAAATTGCACACACTGTTTCACTATAACATTTTACAATCAAAAAATTTTTGCAATTACCATACAAAATTTTAACAATTTAATCACCAAACATAGAATCCCTCACAATAATCTTAACAACACTTTCAACACGTTAAAAACTTTGCCAATTTCAAATCAGAAACATGATAAAATTATAACCTACTAGCAAATACACCAATTCAAATTTAATTGCAAAAGATTTATAACAAGCATTGCCAACATTCAAGCATTTTCGATAATTTTATTTACAATTAGTAATATTTTATAAATATTACACAAAATACAACAAGTTTCATCCAACTAATATTTTAAATAACAATCGCAAATATACTAAAAGTTAATAAGCTATTATAAATTTTTTAAATTTTTTCGTAAAATATCAACCTGCATTGCAAATTCTTCAAAACTAAAACTTGAATTCAACACCTCAAGCAATTGCTTCGTCGACAGAAAACATGGCAAACCTATCTGCTCCAAAAACAACCTACGCATATTGCTGCTGTTTTCTCCTCCAAGCAAACCAGCCTCAAACAAGTGCAAATTAGTGAACCGGTTGGGCTTGCCGCCTTCCAAAAAAACTCCTGCCTTCCTAAGCGCATCTAAAATTATTGACTCTGTCATCGATTCCACGCCCAAAACCCCTTCCTTCGAAGGTTTGGCCTTGCGCCTATCTTTGCCTAAAACTCTAGGAACATAGGCGCAATAGATTTCACCACCATCAACGAATGATTTTATATGATTACGAATCAACTGACCTGCCCTATCACTGTCGGTTAAAATAACTATTCCCGATTTTTTGGCCAAAAATCGAATTAGATCACGCTTAAATTTACTACTAAAAATTTTGAACCCGTCTGTTGTAACTATGACGGCATTAACAAAATTAGAAATCTTAATCTTATCATATTTACCTTCAACAACAACCGCCTGCTTTAAACTTATCATAACCAATTAATTAAACCCCTTCACTGCTTGTCATTTCAACAATTGCCCTTTCAATTAGCAGTTTTTTGTCTGCCGATATAGTTTTCAAACTCAAATCAAGCTTCGACAAAATAGAAACATAACTTCTAATTTGTTTTAAACTAAAATTACGGCTCATTTTTTTTGCCTTATCGAGCCTAAATCCACAATTTTTGTAGTTAAAAACCCTCGCAATCTCCGAATTACTAATATTTTCACAAACCTTAACCCTATATATATCAATAAAACTGCTGTTTATGGCCCCGCAAATTAAAAGCAAATTGAAACCTGAATTAACCAAATTGTTTAAAATTTCTAGCGCTTTTTGCGTGTTTAAATTCAAAACAGCTTCTGCCAACTCGAATGCGGTGAAACTCAAATTTGGCGCAGTCATATTTATAATATCATCCCTTAAAATTTCACGACCAAACGCATAAAAACTAAGTTTTTCTAACTCACTAGAAACAGCATGCCAATTAGTTTGCAACCTGGAAACTAAAAAATTAAAATTTGAATAATTTATTTTGCTGCCCCAATTTTCAACCTTACAAGCAAAAAAGTTAAACAATTCCCTGTTCGATTTAACGCTGCAATCAACAATTTTTGCTGTTTTGGGCAAACCATCAAACCATGATTTAAGCCTTTTTATTTCACCATAGTTTAAATCTTCAGTTGAAATAGTAACTATGCAAATCGAATCATGTTTTGATTCAAAAATTAAGCATTCCAATTTTTTTAAGTTTGATTTTGACAATTTAAAATAGCTCAAATTTTTAATTAATGCAACTCTACGACCAAAAGAAAACGCAACCGTGCTGAGGCAACTGCTCAAACCTTCAAAAACCGATTCAATGTTTTCACCATCAAACTCACTAAAATTTAAGCTCCTAAAATCTTCATCCACCACAGCATCAACAATAATATCAACACAACCCTGCAACACAAAAAATTCCCCACCAAACAAAACATATTGATCTGCTAAACTCCCTGCCTTAATTTCGCGCTCTAAATCAGTTTTGCTCACATAACCCAACATCAACCCACCTTTTTGATTAAAGCAATTTAGAAAAACCAACAATCAAACCTCAAACCAACCGCAACCCCAAACCTGTTTAAATGCACTCCCGCAATTGTTGTGTTTCAATTCAAGTTTTAAGTTAAAAAACCTTTAACAAACTATTAGACTTTCAAATCAAGGCCCTTCTTTCTTTAAATAGTTTCCATAAATTAAAAACTCTTCCACATCGCCCGTTGAACACACGCTATTAATTTTTGGCCCATCAAATTTGCGGCCATCATCACCACCTAACAAAACCAAATAACCTCGTTTTTTATCGTCAAATTCATCTAATTCGTTCAAATCAGCAAATTTATCGTTCAAAAAAGCCAAATTAACAAAACCAACCAAATTCTGAATTCTTACCAATTCTTGCTGACTAAAGCAATAAGCAAAGCTCAATCTTCCAATTTTTATAAAACAATTAAACCCCTGCCCCGTTGTTTCACTTTTTAAGAAGTCAATCGAAACCGGAAAATTTAAATAATTTGCCTGCTCCTGAAAAATTAAATATGATCTCTTTTTAGCCAAAAATTTGGTTAAATGCTCATTTTTTAACCAACTCGGCATCATAACACAAAATGTTTCAAAACAATTAACAAAAGTTTCTATATCAAAATTTGAACGCCTCAACCCAGACGACATCAAAATTAAAAAATCAATTTTTTTAATTCCTCTGCTATCAAAAAACCTACACAAATTCTGTTCACACCCAACCGAGTCCGCGCAGGTTAAAACAACAACCCTGTTCGAACTAGTAATCACTATGCTGTGACCCTTGCCGCCATTTTTTATAACACTAATTACACTTGCTCCATTTAAAACCAAAAAATTATTCAAAGTTGGAATAATAACAATAACACAGCAAAGCAGAGCAACCAGTTTGCTGAAAAACAAATGCTTTGCATAGAAAAAAACAAAAACCAAAAAACCAACCAACCCAAAAACAACAAACGGAACAAAAAAATAACGCATAGGCAAATAAGCAAACGGAAGGCTCGAAAAAAACTTGACCACAAACAAGATTTCATTAAAAATTCCTTCACAAAACCGGCCACAAAAATTTGATATTAACTCAAAACCTGGCATACTTCCAAACGTTGCAACAAAACCCGACATAGCAAAAATCACAGGCACAAATGGCATTATGATCAAATTAACAATCGGCGCAACAATCGAAAACTCCCCAAAAAACAACACCAAAAAAATCGAAGAAAACACAAGAGCAGAAACCGAAACGGCAAACAAATCAACAAAAAAGCGCTGCCAACCTGAAAACAAACATAACCTTCGCCTAAGTAAAACACTAATGGGCCTAGAAAACAACAAAATTCCAAGACACGATGAAAACGAAAGCCAAAAACTGCATCCAAACACCGCATTAGGAGCAAAAAATAAAATTATTGCCGCACTAGTAAACATTAGATGAACCGAGTTAATTTTCCTATTAAACAATACCCCAAAAAAATAAACAAGATTCATTATGCTGGCCCTTAACGCTGGAGGACAAAAACCAAGCAAAAAATTATAGCACAACAAAAAAATAAACAAAACAAACAACAACAACCTGTTCGAAACACGCAAAAACCTTAAACAACCTAGCAAAATTGCGCATAAAATCGAAACATGAAGCCCTGAAACTGCAAAAATATGTGACAAACCACAATGGTTAAAACTTCGCCTTAACTGATAGGGAATCTGTTGCTGCCTACCCAAAAAAATTGAGCTAGCCAAAAAACTTGACGGCTCTTCCATGGTAGAATCAATGTTTTTTATTAACCTATCGCGAACTGCAAAAAAACTTGCAACCAACCCTTTGCCTTGCTTTATTTTTTCAACTTCAACAACCCTGCCACTCAAATAAACATTTTTTGCTCGACTTGAACTAAACCCAAACTTTGAGCAACCACTTCTTTTTGCAAACAAACTAATTGTTGCAATAATTTCATCACAACACCCAAACTCAAATTTTTTTCCGTCGCCAACCTCAACCCGAACAGGCAACAACAAATCTTTGTCATTAACCCTGCTCACCTCAAGAAGATAGCCCTTCCTGCCGCCAGCAAACCGATTAATGTCAACAACCTTCGCAAAAACATTCGCATTTTGACCCACAAGTTTAAGTGCTCTTTCCCTAAAACAAAAATCATGAACCAAAAAACACAAAACCCCAACAACAAACACAACAACCAAACAAACAAAAAACCTAACCCGAAACACCTTTTTGATTAACATAACAGCAGAAAAACAAGAACACAAAAAAACGCCAACCCAAAAAAACCAACCTAAACCACAAAAAGCAACCAAAAAAACCCCAACAATAAACGCGACCGACCACTCAAACATTCTTTCAAAATTCATAACACAAACTCAAACATATCCTGCAAACATAAATGCTGCAAACAATTCTTCAACTAATGAACAATCAAGCTCTGCCCTGTCATTTCATCTGGCTGAACCAAACCCAAAATTTCAATCATAGTTGGAGCTATGTCGCAAAGCCGTCCCCCATTGCTTTTTAGTTCACAATCAAACCCAACAACACAAAATTTAACCAAATTCGTTGTGTGCGCTGTAAAAACTTCACCATTTTCATCAAACATTTTTTCAGCATTTCCGTGATCAGCAGTAATTATTAAAACACCATCTAATCTTTGAATTGTTTGCAAAACCCTGCCTACACAACAATCAACCGCCTCAACCGCCTTAACAGCAGCGCTGAAATTCCCCGTGTGACCAACCATATCACAATTAGCATAGTTCAAAATAATAACATCAAACTCGCCATTTTGCAGGCTTTTCTCAACCGCATCACTAACCTCAAAAGCACTCATTTCAGGTTTTAAATCATAGGTTGCCACACTAGGCGACTTAATCAAAATTCGCTTCTCATTTTTAAATGGTTGCTCTCGCCCTCCGTTAAAAAAAAACGTGACATGAGCATATTTTTCGGTTTCTGCTATGCGAAGCTGAGTTAACCCCTGTTTTGCAATAAACTCTCCAAAAGTATTTTCTAAATTATTTGGTTTGAACGCCACTTCACAATTTTTAAAACTTTCATCAAACTGACTCAAACAAACAAAAAAAGTTTCAAAATAACCCTTTTCACGTTCAAATCCATCAAATTCTTTAAAAATTATTGACTTTGTTAATTCGCGTGCTCTATCAGGCCTAAAATTGAAAAACACAACACTATCATTTTCACTAACACTAGCGTTCTTTAAGCACACCACCGGCTCAATGAATTCATCAGTCACATTTTTTAAATATGACCTTTCAACCGCTTCAACCGCATTACTTGCAAAAACGCCTCGCCCGTTAACGATAGCATCATAGGCTTTTTTGACCCGCTGCCACCTATTATCACGATCCATCGCATAATAGCGACCACTAACCGTTGCGATTTTTCCAACCCCTATTTTTTTTAATCTTTCTTCACATATTTTAATATATTTCAAACCAGAAGTTGGCAAAACGTCACGGCCATCAGTGAATGCATGAACAAAAACCTTCGAAAGCCCAAATTTTTTAGCCATTTCAACCAAAGCAAACAGATGATTAAAATGACTGTGAACCCCACCATCGGAAAGCAAACCCATTAAATGAAGCGCTGAACCGTTATTCTTACAACTCAACATCGCCTTTTTCAAAACTTCATTTTCAAAAAAACTGCCATCATCCACCGCGTTGCTAATTCTTGCCAAATCTTGATACACTATTCTGCCCGCACTTATGTTTATGTGCCCAACTTCAGAATTACCCATCTGCCCATCAGGCAAACCAACATCTGCCCCACTAGCTCCAATCGTGGTTATTGGGAAATGCTCAAAAACCCTGCTCAAATTCGGAGTTTTTGCCATATATATGGCATTTGTGCTGTCTTTTGGGCCAACGCCAAATCCATCCAGAATCATCAAAACCAAAGGCCTTCTTCGATTCAAATCAACAAACCTCCTTCAAAACAAAAACCAAACTCTATCAATTAAAACATTAGCAACAATTCACCAAAAAACAAATAATATCTCACATTGCAGAATTACAAATTAGAATTACAAGCCGCATCAACAATGGCCGCAAATTTTTGTGCATCAAGCGATGCCCCACCGATTAAGCCTCCGCAAACATCACTCTTGGAAAACAATTCGGCACAGTTTTTTTCGTTGACCGATCCGCCATATTGCACAACCAGCCCGCTCGCAACCTCTAAACCAAACATATGCTCAACGACTTTGCGAATGAAATAACAAACCTCCTGCGCCTGATCGGACGACGCTGTTTTACCGGTTCCAATCGCCCAAATCGGTTCATATGCTAAAATAACATTTTTCATTTCTTCGGCCAAAACGCCCCTAAGCGCCTTTTTAACCTGCATTGCAATCAACTCAAAAGTTACGCCATCTTCACGTGCAACAAGCGATTCACCAACACAAACAATGGCACAAAGCCCCTCGCTCAACGCCGCTTTCAAACGCAAATTCACCGTTTCATCGGTTTCTGCAAAAAACTGGCGCCGTTCGCTATGACCCAAAACAACATGGCTAACGCCCATCTCACTCAACATCTTCGCAGAAATTTCTCCAGTGAACGCTCCACTAGACTTGAAATGGCAATTCTGCGCCCCGATTTTTAAGTTAGTTTCTTGCGCCAGATTCACTGCCAAATCTAGATTCGTGAACGGAACACACAAAACAACTTCACAACCACTTTTCGATTCAACTAAAGACTTTATTTCATTGATTAAAATTTTTGCCTCGCTCCTTGTTTTGTTCATCTTCCAATTGCCTGCAACCACCATTTTCTTTTGCAACACGCCCACAAAATTCACCTCTTAAACTAATAGTTATATCATAACATCAAACTAAAATTTACTTAACTCTGCAACACAAAACATTTTAGCAAACACACAGCTTTAAAACAATATTTAAAACCATGATAATTTTCAAAAATCAACCTAATTTATCACAAATTAGAACAAAAATTTATCTGTTAGCTATGCATGCAATTCCTGGCAAAACCTTGCCTTCCAAAAACTCCAAACAAGCCCCTCCACCTGTTGAAATATGACTTATTTTATTTTGCAAACCCATCATATTTATGGCGGCAGCCGAATCACCTCCACCAATTATTGTTGTCGCATCAGACTTAGCCAAAATTTGAGCAATCTTCTTAGTTCCACCGGCCAAACTAGGGTTTTCAAAAACGCCCATAGGACCATTCCAAACAACGGTTTTTGCCTTTGCAACCTCTTTGCCAAAAAGCTCAATTGTTTTTGGTCCTATGTCAACACCAAAACCAACCTTGCCAAAATCTTCGGTTGCACACACACTGCAACTAACCGGCGCATCAATCGGATTTGGAAACTTATCAACAACCAAACTGTCAGCCGGAAGCAGAATCAAAACGCCTTTTTCCTGTGCTTTAGAAAGCATGTTTTTGCAATATCCAATCTTGGATTCATCAACAATCGACTGACCAACTTCAAAACCCTGTGCCTTCAAAAATGTGTAGGCCATTCCACCGCCTATTATTAAAACATCTGCCTTTTCAATTAAATTATCAATGACCGCTAATTTATCTTCCACCTTAGCGCCACCTAAAATATTAATAAAGGGTCGCGTCGGGTTTTCGATTGCCTCGCCCAAAAACTTTAACTCCTTTTGAATGAGATAACCCACCGCAGTTTCCCTAACAAATTCAGCAACCCCAACAGTTGAACAATGGGCCCTGTGCGCCGAACCGAAAGCATCATTAACAAAAACATCGGCAAGGCTTGCAAGCTGCTTGCTAAAAACCGGATCATTTTTTGTTTCCTCTGAGCGAAACCTGGTGTTTTGCAGCAAAACAACATCACCACAATTCATTTCTTCAACAGCTCGCCTAGCGTTTTTTCCAACAACCTCATCATCATCTGCAAAAACAACACTCTTGTTTAGTTTGTTTTGCAAACTTTTGGCAACGCACTCAAGCGACAAATTTAAATCAACCTTGCCCTTTGGTTTGCCCATGTGAGAACACAAAACAACCTTAGCACCCTTTTTGATTAAGGCTTCGATTGTTGAAAGGGCGGCACAAATACGGGTTTCATCAGAAATTTTACCCTCCTTCAACGGAACATTAAAATCACATCTAACCAAAACTTTCTTACCTTCAACACTCAAATCATCAATTGTTTTTTTATTAAAATCCATCATAAACTTAATTTTTGCAACCTTTCATATATGAAATTATTAACATTGGCTTTATAATATTTTGCGTGAATTCGATCCAATTCGATCCTATGTTTGAATTATTATAAACCGGAAATTGCTTTTATTCAAGTGTGAAATGTTCAAAACCAACCAAAACAACTCAAATTTTTCTCAAACTTGAAGTTTTTTTGCCAATTTGTTAAAATCCAAACTATTATAACTATAACAAAAATTTTGATAAGGGAACTTTCAAAAATGATTGAGGTCGAAATATATAGCGATGGAGCATGCAGCAAAAACCCTGGGCCTGGTGGATGGGCCTGCATTTTAAAGCACAAAAAACACAAACTCAAAATTAGCGGCAACGAAGCTCACACAACCAACAACCGAATGGAACTTCTAGCAATAATAAACGCATTCAAAGCCCTAAAAAAAACCTGCAAAGTTGTGGTATACACCGATTCAAAATATGTTGTAGATTCAATAAACAACGGCTGGGCAAAACGATGGCAGCAAAACAACTGGATGAAAAACAACAAAGAAAAGGCTCTAAACCCCGACCTATGGCAGCAAATATTAAGCTTTGTTAACAAATTTGAAACCACCTTCATTTGGGTTAAAGGCCACAACGGCCACCCAGAAAACGAACTATGCGACAAAATGGCAGTTGCACAATATAAAAAATTAATTCAAAGCAACAAACAACAACCCTGAAATAAGCATGGCAAAATTATTTTGCATATTAACCAATTCGATTGAAAAAATAGAACCATTGAGTTCATATTCGCCCAGTTAAACATGTTAAAAAACAGGAAAAAATTTCATGTAACATCAAATCTCCACAGATAAACTGCAACAAAAAATTTAAAAATTAATCATAAAAACAAAGTGAGTTGAATTTTTAAAATGAATAAAAAAATTGTTTATGTTGACAATGCCGCAACAACTCCGATTTCAAAAGAATGCATAAAACAAATGTTGCCGTTTCTTGAAAATCATTTTGGCAACCCTAGTAGCATATATTCAATTGCCCACACAGCAAAAAACGCACTGGAAAACGCCCGTCAACGAATTGCCGCATGCCTTAACGCTTCCCCTAACGAAATATATTTCACATCATGTGGGTCAGAATCCAACACTTGGGCCCTAACTTCAGCCGCAAAAACCGAATTTGAACGCCACAGAAAAAATAAAATAATAACCACAAATTTCGAACATCACGCCATTTTAAACAGCTGCAAAAACCTAAAAAACGAAGGGTTTGAAATTGTGAATTTGCCGGTTAATTGTGAAGGGCTAATCGAACCAAAACAAATTGAAAACGCCATAGACGACAAAACCGCAATAGTTAGCGTAATGGCCGCAAACAACGAAATCGGAACAATTTTGCCAGTAGAACAAATTGCGAAAATATGCAAACAAAA
>JAZUIR010000119.1:0-3177 GCA_045642305.1 Oscillospiraceae bacterium
GGTAATCAGGTTTTGAGGATTGTTTTTAAAATATGCTATATCTTAGAGTTTGAATTAGAGTTTGAAGTTTTTTATGTGAATTGAAATTTAGAAAATTGTTTTATTTGCTGGCGGGAACGAGCTTTAGGTTTTTGTGGTGAAAATTATTGATGAGGAAATCTAAAATTAATTGGAGAACAAATTTAATTGAAATTGAATTAATTTTGTGCTAAAGTTTAGCTAAATGTTGCGATTTGTGGAGTTTTGGTTTTTTAATTTTAAGGAGTTAAGATATATGGAAAACGCAGTTGAAGCTAAAAATTGTGGTGGTCGTCTTGTCAAGAAAATTTTGGTTGTTGATTTTGGTGGACAATATAGCCAGGTTATTGTTCGAAAAGTTCGTGAGCTTGGAGTGTTTTGCGAAATTGTGTCTTATGATTTTGATTTTGGAATGGTTAAAGCAGATGATTTGTTTGGCATAATTTTTAGTGGTGGGCCAAAAAGCGTTAATTGTGATAAGGCTTTTTTTATTGATAAAAACGTTTTTGAACTGGGCGTTCCTGTTCTTGGAATATGTTATGGGGCACAGCTTATAGCAACAAATTTTGGCGGACGGGTTGAAGCGGGCGAGGCTAGAGAATATGGGCAGACGACCACGAAATTTGATTTAAACTGCAAGCTTTTTAAAGATATTCCACAAACTAGCGCCACTTGGATGAGCCATTTTGATTTAGTTTCAAGGTTGCCTGTGGGTTTTGAGATTGTTGCTAGCAGTGAAAATTCTAAAATTGCTGCTATGCAGAATGTTGATAGGAAAATTTTTGCGGTTCAGTTTCATCCTGAAGTTAGCCACACTGAATTTGGAAAACAGATTTTATCTAATTTTTTGTTTGAAATTTGTTGTTGTGAAAAAAATTGGAGTTCTGAAAATTTTGTAAACAACTTGATTGAACGAATCAAGGTTAAAGTTGACAACAAAAAAGTTTTGCTAGCGCTTTCGGGTGGAGTTGACTCCTGTGTGTTGGCTGCTTTGTTATCGAAAGCAATAGGGGATAATTTAACTGCAGTGTTTATTGACAATGGTTTGATGCGAAAAAATGAGGTTGAAGAGGTTAAGTCGATTTTTTCTGGTTGGAAGATGAATTTTGTGGCGGTTGATGGGTCTGGTCAATTTTTGAGCGCTTTAAAAGGAGTGGATGACCCAGAACAGAAGCGAATGGTGGTTGGTGAGCAGTTTATTCGTTTGTTTGAGCAGGAAGCGAAAAAAATTGGAAAGGTTTCGTTTTTGGCTCAAGGCACAATATATTCGGATTGGATTGAATCGGGTCAAAAGGAGAGCGCTAGCCTAATTAAGAGTCATCATAATGTTGGTGGTTTGCCTGAAAAGGTTGCTTTTGATGAAATTATTGAGCCGCTGAAAATGTTTTTTAAAGATGAAGTTCGCCAAATAGGCAGGTTGCTGGGCTTGCCTGAAACAATTGTTAATAGGCAGCCGTTTCCTGGCCCAGGGCTGGCGATTCGTGTTTTGGGGGAGGTTACAAAAGCAAAGCTTGCTATTTTGCGAGAGGCAGATCATATTTTTAGAAAAGAACTTGAGCTTTGTGGTTTGAGCGGGAAGGCGAGTCAGTTTTTTGCGGTGTTGTCGAATGTGAAATCGGTTGGTATAAAAGGGGATGTTAGGTCGTTTGACTATATGATTATTTTACGAGCAGTTGAAACTTTTGATTTTATGACTGCAAGTTTTGTAAAAATACCATACGAAGTTTTAGCTAAGGTTGCACTTAAAATAGTAAATGAGGTTGAAGGAGTTAATCGTGTGGTTTATGATGTTACGACTAAACCTCCTGCGACGATTGAATTTGAGTAGTGCAGCTTAAATTTTAAAAATTATTAAAAAAATATATTAAGCACAATAAAATATATATATGACAAAACATGTTAAGAGTGTTCTTGGAAAAAAATTAAACTGAATCACTAACTGAATTGGTTTAATTTAATTTGTAATTAAGCAATTTAACAAAAATATGATAACTAACTTAGAATTTTATTGAAATTTATGTTTGGTAAAACGCGCAAGGTTGTAGTGAAGTGTTAATATGTAAAAGTTTGATTAAATATTGAAATGAAGTAATGTTTTCAGGGTGTCAGGATTAAAATATGGGTTAATGTTATGGATAATTTTTTAGAGATGTTTCGTAGCCCGAAAAAGATAAGGCAGTTTATGGAAGCGAATGGAATAGCTTTCAACAAGAAATTGGGTCAGAATTTTTTAATTAATTTGAATATTGTTTCAAGAATTGTTAAATCGGCAAAGATTAGTGGATGCGGTGTTGTTGAAATAGGCGCTGGTTTGGGGGTTTTGACTAGTTTTTTGGCGCGATCTGCTGTTAAGGTTGTGGCTATTGAGTTAGATGGTGGGCTATGTGAGATTTTGAAGTTTTTGTTTGCTGATGCTGCAAATGTTACGATTTTGAATTGCGATGTTTTAAAAACTGATTTAGCGCATATAATTAAAACCGAATTTGCGGGTTTGCCGGTAAAAATCTGCGCGAATTTGCCATATTATTTGACTTCAAAATTTATTGCAGGAGTTTTAGAAAATCGACTCGATGTGAAATCAATAACGGTTATGGTTCAAAAGCAGGCAGCTTTGCGGTTATGTGCAAAACCTGGAAGCTTTGATTGTAGTTATATTAGCTATTTGATTAACTATTATTGTGAGCCTAAAATTTTGTTTGATGTGTCACCTGGTAATTTTTATCCAATTCCAAAGGTTCATAGTAGCGTGGTTAGTTTTGATGTTATGAAAAAGTTGCAAAAGAATTTGGTTGGATTAGATCAGGAAGCCGGTTTTTTTCGGTTTTTGAGAGCGGCTTTTTCGCAACGTAGAAAGATTATATTAAACTTACTATCAAGTTTTTTGAATATTGATAAGTTGCGGTTAAAATTTATTATGGTTGAACAGGGATTAAACCCAAATTCGCGGGCGCAGCAGCTAACTTTGCAGCAGTTTGCCCAGCTTTTTAATATTGTGAACGGCGATTGAGACAGGATGTTTGGTTTAATTTAAAATTGAATTGTTTTGATTTTTGGTTCTAGCGATTATGTGGTGGCATTTGAAGTTTTAATGTAAATAAAAAAATGGGAAGAGGGCTTTAAAGGTTTAGAAGAAGGCAAGGTTTTGTGGATGGAAGCTTC
>JAZUIR010000120.1:0-5709 GCA_045642305.1 Oscillospiraceae bacterium
AAACCTCATCTTAATTTTTCGGCGTTTCATCAAATTAAAATTGGCAATTGCACTAAAAATATATCGCAAAACTAAACTAAACAGAAAAAACATAATTATCCCGCAGGACCTGACAACGAAAATTTTGTCGATTATTCCAAAAAAAAATTCCAACATGTTCAAAACTAAACCTCCAAAATAACAACATTAATCTATATTTGAAATTCTGAAATTTATGAAGAAAATTATTTCAAATTGAAAAATTTTTTTAATGTGAAAACATCATTTAATTTTTCCCATGGCAAATTTAATTCATTCCTACCAAAATGGCCATAGCACGCAACTTGTTTATATATTGGTCTTTGAAGATCAAATTTTTTTATTATTGCAGATGGAGTAAAATCAAAAATATTCTTCACCGCTTGTTCTATTTCAAAATTATCAACAACCGAACTTCCAAAAGTTTCAACAAAAATTGAAACAGGTTCGCTCACCCCAATAACGTAGGCAAGCTGAACCTCACACATTTTTGCCAAACCTGCACCAACAACATTTTTTGCCACATAGCGTGCCATGTAGGCTCCACTCCTATCAACCTTGGTTGGATCCTTTCCTGAAAAAGCGCCTCCCCCGTGATGCGCGTAACCTCCATAGGAATCAACAATAGTTTTCCTGCCTGTTAGCCCACTGTCGGCAACAGGGCCACCAACCACAAATCTTCCAGTTGGGTTAATGAAAATTTTAGTTTCATCTGACAGCAAATTTTCAGAAATTACAGGAAAAATAACATGTTTCTTCACATCAGAAACAATAGTTTTCAAATCAACATCAGGCAAATGCTGCGCACTAACAACAACATGACTAACCAATTTGGGCTTTCCATCACAGTATTTCATAGTAACCTGGGTTTTACCATCAGGCCCTAAATATGGCAAAACGCCATCTTTTCGAACCTGTGCAAGTTTTTTTGCCAATTTATGTGCATAATATATTGGAGCTGGCAAAAACTCATCGGTTTCATCACATGCATAACCAAAAACCAAACCCTGATCACCTGCTCCTAATTCATCTCCATTGACTCCACGCGCTATGTCGGCTGATTGTTCATCGAGATTTAAAATAACAGCGCAATTTTCACCACAAAAACCAAACCTAGAATCAAAATAACCTATTTCACTCAAAACATTCCGAACAATCTTAGGCATGTCCACATAACAACTCGTGGTTAATTCCCCCATAAGCATAACAAGTCCTGTTGTGCAAACCGCTTCACAAGCAACCCTAGCATTATAATCTTCTTTTAAAATTTCATCTAAAACCGAATCAGAAACCAAATCACAAATCTTGTCAGAGTGCCCCTCAGTTACCGATTCCGAAGTGAAAAACTTTTCAACCATGGCTAAACTCTCCCAGAAATTTAAAGAAATTTAAAATACAACCCTACTCTAAAAAATCTTTCAGCCTTTTTGATCGACTGGGATGGCGCAATTTTCGCAATGCCTTACACTCAATCTGACGAATTCGCTCACGAGTCACGTCAAATTCCCTGCCAACTTCTTCCAACGTCCTTGATCTGCCATCTTCCAAACCAAAACGCAAACGCAAAACCTTGGCCTCTCTCTTTGACAGTGTTTTTAAAACTTCAATTAACTGCTCCCTAAGCAGCATATGCGATGCAACTTCAGCCGGAGCCGAAATTTCAACATCTGAAATAAAATCTGACAAGCGACTGTCTTCTTCTTCTCCAACTGGAGTTTCCAACGAAATTGGCTCCTGCGAAATTCTCAAAATTTCTTCAACCTTTTGCTCCGACATATTAAGCACAGCAGCTATTTCCCCAACTTTAGCTTTATGACCGTTTTTGTGTAGCAACTGACTCGAAGTTTTCTTTACTTTATTAATATGTTCTACCATATGCACGGGTATACGAATTATTCGAGCCTGATCAGCAATCGCCCGTGTTATAGCCTGACGAATCCACCAGGTGGCATAGGTTGAAAATTTAAAACCCTTCTTGTAGTCAAACTTATCAACCGCCTTCATTAAACCCAAATTACCTTCTTGAATCAAATCTAAAAAAGGCAAACCTCTACCCAAATAACGTTTTGCTATCGAAACAACAAGCCTCAAATTTGCCTCCGAAAGCTTATTCTTCGCTCTAATGCTGCCAGCCGACATCTGCTTTGCAAGTTCGACCTCATCAGCAGCAGAAAGCAACGGAAACTTTCCAATTTCATGTAAATATAACTTCACCGTATCATTCAAGTTAACTACACTAACAGAATCTGCTTTTTTTTCACTCAACCCATCTACAAAGCCGAAATCCTGAACCGCATCCAAATCACTTTCAACGCTTCCATCAACATCATTAACTAATTTAATGTTATGCTGTTCAAATTCTTCGCACAATTTCGACACTTGCTCTGAGTTAAAATCAAGCTCGTTGATAACGATGGCAACCTCTTGCATGCTAATCTTGCCATATTTTTTTCCGCGCTCAAATAGGTCCTTATATATTATTTTCGGGTCAACTTTAAAATTCTTCTTAACAACACCATTATCAATACCATTAACCTTGCTGGAAATTTTATCTTTCAAATTCAAGGCTTTTTCCATTTTTCAAATTCCCCCTAGGTAATTATATAAACTAAATTTTTAACTTCGCCTTTTGTTGTCGCTTCAATTCAAGCTCATTCAAACTCATTTTTAAAATATTTTCTTTTCTTTTTTCAAATTCTTCACGCAACACCACAACCTGATCTAGCAGTTTCGATTTACTAATTTCAAAACCATTGCCTTCGTTTATGATTCTAGAAAACTCGCCCATTTCATCGGAATTTAAAACCTTATGAAAATCGGAAACACTAAGCGTTCTATTGTTTTTAAAATTTTCAATCAAAAACTCAAATATCTTCCTATTTAGGCCTGAATCGAAAAACTTTAAATCAACCGCCTCACAAACAAATTCATAATTGCTTGGATTGCTAAACAAAAAGCGAATAACTTCCTCTTGAGCTTTAGTAAACCTAAAATTACTTGAAATTTTGCTATTATTGTTTAACGCGAATTTCTTCGAATCAATTAAAATATCGCTTTTTAAATGGCGTTTTTTAACCTTTTTGTTTTTCGCAATAAGCCCGCAAACATAAGATAAAACCACACTTTTAGTTAAATTAAACAAACTACACAGTTTGCCAATATATATTTCGCGCTTTATGGAATCGTTCATTTTCGAAACCAAAACGCACATCTTTTTGATCATTTTTCGTCTTTCATCAGCATCTGACAAATCAAACTTAGACTTTAAATCACCAAAAACAAAATCTTCAAAACTTAAAGCATCCTCAACCAAAATCTTAAACCGACTTGGCCCAAATTTTTTAATATATTCATCAGGATCTTTTGCATTCTTAAGCTTCAAAACCCTAACTTTAAAATTTATTTCATCAAACATGTCACAAGCTCTGCTAACCGCAAATCTTCCTGCAGAATCAGAATCAAACGCGAGTATAACTTCACTAAAATTACGAGAAATCAAAAAAACCTGTTGCTTCGTGAGCGATGTTCCAAGTGCGGCAACACAATTTATGAAACCGTTTTGATGCATAGAAATAACGTCCATATAACCTTCACACAAAATCAAAAAACTATAGTTGACCCTGCTCTTTTTGACAAAGTTTAAGCCAAAAAGTTCTAAACCCTTCTTAAAAACCACAGAATCAGGGCTATTCAAATATTTCGGCAAACTATCATCTAAAACTCTTCCACCAAAACCAACAACCTCACCATTTAGGCTTATTATCGGAAACATAACCCGATTTCGAAATTTATCATATAGATGACCATCTTTTGATTTCAAAACTAAACCAGATTCAGCCAAATCATTTTGGGTAAAACCTTCTTCACATAGATAGTTTTTTAAACTATTCCAATCATCAAGAGCATAACCCAACCCGAATCTAGTAATGGTTTGCTCACTAATCTTCCTACTCTTCAAATAATGCAAACCATCTGCGCCACGCTTAGAGAACAAATTTCTATGGAAAAATTTCGCAGCCATCCTATTCATCTTCAAAATTAAGGCTTTTTTCTCACCAAATTCATGGTTCGAAACCTGCTGCGGCAAATCTATCCCAACCTTTTGCGCCAAAAAACAAACAGCTTCTGAATAAGGCAAGTTCTCTATTTTTTCAATAAAAGTTATAACATCACCGCCGACGCCACAACCAAAACAATAAAAACTTTGGGTGATTCCATAAACAAAACAAGAAGGTGTCTTTTCAGCGTGAAAAGGACAGCAACAACGCATATTAGACCCACACGGCCTCAACTCAACATAAGAAGAAAATATTGAATAAATATCACACGAAGTTTTAAGTTTAAACAAAAAATTTTCATCCAATTTCATAAAACAGAAACCTCAAACAATGTCAACCTAAACAATCAAGAAACACACAAACCTATAAAGCGTGAAAAATTTTGAAAACCTAAAACTTCAACCACTCAAACCTATTATCTGAAAAATTGATAAGTTTAAACTAATTAAAAGTTTCAAAATTGTTTACACTTTTCATCACAAATATGTAGCATATTTTATTTTTTTTTAAAAATCAACTAGTTATTGATTTATTTTCCTTTAAGCCTTAATTTTTCCAGCTCATCATGCGTAATCTCTAATCGTTGCCAAGTTTGACTTCCAACCTCAAGAGAAAAATTCAAACCTAATTTTTCCATCAAACTGTTTTTAAAATCATTAAACTTAGAAAACTCAATAAAAAAATCTACCGAAACCTTATCAGCGTAGCTGACATTTTTGACCATAGCACCAAAAAAACCCAACAAAAATTCAAACCTAGAATAGCCGTCATAATTCAAAACAATTTTTAAATTAACACATAAACAACATCGAGCAAAAACAACCTCTTCAAATAAGGCTTTACACGCAGCAGAATAGGCTTCAACAAGCCCGCCAGTTCCCAGTAAAACGCCTCCAAAATAGCGCGTAATAACAACACAAACATCGAAAACACCAATTGACTTCACAACATTCAAAATAGGCTTTCCTGCCGTGTCACTCGGTTCCCCATCATCGCTGCAATAGGCAAGATTACCACTCTTTAAAACATAGGCAACGACATTATGACTAGCCGATCTATTTTTTGATTTCACAGAAGCAACAAACTGCTCTGCTCTATCTCTGCTAACAACGTGAATCATATGACCCAAAAAAATCGATCTTTTTCGAACTATTTTAGACTTTGGAGCATTCATTATCGTTAAGAAACAACTCTCCAACCCAGTATAGCACCTCAAAAATTAGAATAAAATTATAAAGACGATGAAAAAAACTTTTTTAAACACCGTCTCAAAACCAAAAACTACTTCTTCATTCTTAAACGTCTCTTAAATCTGTCAACTCGGCCGCCTGTATCTACCAATTTTTGTTTACCTGTAAAAAAAGGATGACACTTCGAACAAATCTCAACCGATATGTTGTTCTTTGTTGAAGATGTTTCAATTACGTTTCCACAAGCACAAGTAATTCTAGCCTTTCCATAAGCTGGATGAAGTTCTTTTTGCATATTACACAACCCCCATACATATTCAGAACTCTAGTTTCATTTTAGCACAAAATTTTTCAAAAAACAATTATATAGTAAAACTTAATTGTAAAAAATCAAAAAATCACTCAACCGTGACTGATTTTGCCAAATTTCTTGGCATATCAAC
>JAZUIR010000121.1:0-2582 GCA_045642305.1 Oscillospiraceae bacterium
GAAAACCTTCAAGTTCATGAACTGGTTTATGACAACAAAAGTCAATTATTCTATCAGGAAATTAAGTTCGACTTAATTGACATTAAAAACAATCAAACAAACCTAATTTTTAATTCGAAAAATTTTGTAGTTTGCAACAACACAACAATTAAAATAGAACGCAAACTAGTTTCACTTGGAACAACCATATGCGGTTTAAAGTTTTGTGAATTCGAAAAACCAACCCAAAAAATTGAAGGATCTGCTCCAAATTTAAACAACAGTTACAACGAATTTCTAAATTTTTTAAATTCAAAAACCAACGCACAAATCGAATTTCAAGGCATGAAATTTAATGCAACACTAATTAAATTAAGTTATTGTTCAAAAAAATTGTGTAACTTCAATTTTGTTGGAGTTTAAAAATGAATTTTAAAATCTTTGGAATGTGCGATAACAAGCAAGCTATTGTTCTACCACAACCAATATGGTTTTGCCACACAATTAACAACAAAGGCGCAAATATCTGCTTCGATTTTATTTTTACAGAAAATATCCAAACCAATATTGTTAAAACAAAAGTGAACTGGGAACTCGATGGCTCGAAACACGAAGAAACCTTTTTAGTAGATGAAATCAAAACAATTTACTCATCTAAAACCAAATTTTTTCATCTAAAACTTAGCCACCCCGTTTGCTATGTTCGGCAAAACAACGTTGAACCACAAAACTTCACAAATTTTTCATCAACCGATTTATTAAATAATTTTTGTAAACAATATAACATAAGCCTAGTTAAAAATTTTAAAAACATTCAAACTAATAGTTTCTTCACAACACTCGGAATGACATATTGGGACGTTATTTCAATCTTTTTCAAAAAAACATTAAACTTAACGGTTTTTTTAAATAATATAAAGCAAATAACTCCCAAATTTCAAGCGAATAACCCAAACATATTAAACGAAAACAAAAAATATATTACGCATATTGAAAAAATCGAAGACAGAACAAAATTGCTTTCAACAGTTATTATTCATCAGCCTGATGATAAACCAGAAAAATTCACAATTTCCAGTGGTTTAAACCAAATAGCCATAAACAAAGGCATTGAACGCACAAAATTTTTTAATCTACCCAAACAATATAGCTTCTTACCAAACAGAGGCTCACAAATGCTTATAGATAAATATAATGCAAATCACAAAAAAATCGAAATCCATTTAGCAAAAACAATAGATGCAATCTGGCCGGGATCTGAAATCTACTTTGAGGACGAAAATTCAACCGTTAAACTCTGCGTAGATTCATTTCAAACTTCACTAACAAGACAAGGCCCCCTCACCAAGATCGAACTTCTATATAATGACCTAATATCTTAAAATAAAAATCTGCTGTAACCATTCTAGTTTACAGCAGATTTTTAAATATCACCAATAACCTGGTCGGGATGACAGGATTTGAACCTGCGACGTCTTGGTCCCAAACCAAGCGCTCTACCAAGCTGAGCCACATCCCGAAAACAACGAAACAATAAACACAAACCTCGCAGGAATTATATAACATATTTTTTGAATTGTCAACTCAATTTTTAGCTAATTAACCCAAATTAAACCCTAAAATTTCACCTACCACAACATTTGCCATAATAATCCCCATTGATGCTGGAACAAAAACCGCACTTGCCACGCTACCACAATCACACCTTCTCAATCGTTTTGGTTTTTCGGTTGAATATACAACCTTGAGCCGATCAATCCCCAATTTTTTTAAACGAGCTCTCATTATTCTAGCTATAGGACAAACCGAAGTTTCAAACAAATCAGAAACCTTCAAACCCCAACTACAAATCTTATTACCTGCACTCATCGCACTAATCATATTAACATTCAAATCAAACGCCTTCTTAACAATCATAATTTTCGCATCCATATCATCAACACAATCAACGACATAATCAAAATCAGCAAATTTAATCAAACTGCGGCTATCCTCTCCATAAAAAAATTTTAACGCCTCAATCTCAACCTCAGAATTAATTTCTAAACAACGCTTCTTCGCAACGTCAACCTTAAACTTTCCTATCGCATCTTCAGTAGCAATAATCTGCCTATTCAAGTTCGATTCTTCAACAACATCACCATCAACAATCGTCAAATGACCAACACCACTTCGAACCAATGCCTCAAGAACAAACCCACCAACTCCACCTATTCCAAACACCAAAACTCTGCTTTCACTCAACCTTAAAAGCCCTTCTCTTCCAATTAAAAGCTCTAATTGTTCAAAATTTTTCATAAATAAACCCTCACCAAAACATCCATTAAGTATAACTATATAAAATTTCAACAATTTACAATTAAACCTAATCAAATCCGCAAACAAAACCGCCTCCAACAACCTCCAAACCATCATAAAAAACAACAACCTGCCCTTTTGATGGCGCAATCTGCTCTAATTCAAACTCAACCTGAGCTGTTTCATCAGAAAAAAATCTCACCTTTGCCTTATATTGAACCGGTGAATAACGCGTTTTGACCTCAACCTCAATTTTTGAATCTATTTCCCTACCCGAAATTATGTTTACACCATTCAACCAAATT
>JAZUIR010000122.1:0-2704 GCA_045642305.1 Oscillospiraceae bacterium
TTTTTGGTCATTTCGTTTTTTGCGGCTTCGAGTTTTTTTTTGTCATTTCTGTTAAATTCGATTTTTTGTTTATCGGAATTGATCTTTTTTTGTAATTGTTCAATTTTTTTGTTTCGGTTTTTCGGGACAGCTAATGTTATATTTGGTGGTATGTTAAAAATAACTAAAACAATCAAAATTAAACTTAGTAGTTTTTTCACTATTTTGGTCATAGAAAAATTTTGTTCCTCTTTTGATTTTAATATCATTTTAAAAATATAATTTAAAACTTAATCTTTATTTTAAATTTTTAAATATTTTTTTAAGACTAAATAAACTACTTATAACACCTGCGCCTATACCGCCTATGAAAAAATTAATGGCAAAAAACCAACCAACCTTCTTAAAACTCACGAAATTGGAGAACATGCTGTTCAAAAAATCAGAACTGCTGTTTGTTAAAATAATCATTATAGCTTTGTATACCACTCCAACCACCAAGAAAGCTATGCAAGCTGACAAAGCCCCGATCGCGATTCCTTCTATTATGAAGGGGAACCTAACGAAATTATCGGTGGCGCCAACCTGTTTCATAACCGCTATTTCGCGTCGTCTAGCAAAAACGGTTGCTCGAATCGTGTTTGAAATTATTATTAGTGAAACTATTATGAGTGCAAGAATCAAAATAACTTCGAACCAACTTACTGTTCTTTCGAGTTGTTTTATGGTGTTAGCTGTTGCACTAGGGTATTTTATTTCGTCAATGTAGTCAAAATTTTTCGCCGATTCTTTTATTTCGTTTACTATTTCATCTATGAAGGCAACGTTGTTTGCAAAAATTTCTATTGAAGCTGGCATGATGTTGTTTTCTAAAAGTAATTGATTGCTTTCGTTTGTGTTGAATCTTTCGGTGAAATCTTTTAAAGCTAGTTCTTTTGATGTGTTTTCTATTTTTTTGATTCTATCGTCGTGTTCAAATTTTTGTTTTATTTCATTTAGCTTGTTCTCATCGACACCATCTTTTAAAAAAACTAGAATACTACTTTGTTCACCTATGAAATCTATAATTTTGTTAAAGTTTTCACTAATCAAGGTTGAAAAGCCAACGACTAGCAAACAGGCAGTTAAAACTCCGATTGAAGCCAACGACATCAGCTTGTTATGTATTAAATTTTTTATTCCTTCTTTGAAAAGATAACTAAAACTACTTATGTTCATTTTCAACCTCTACTATTTTGTCAAATTCTACTTTGCCCCTGTTTATTCCAATAACTCTTTTTCCAAAATGCCTAACAATGTCGTGTTCATGTGTAACTACAATGGTGGTAACTTGAAGATATTTATTTAAATCAAACAAAACTTTCATTATTTGATAGGATAAGTCGGGGTCTATGTTTCCTGTGGGTTCGTCGGCAATCAAAATTGGAGGGTTGCTTGCAATTGCTCTTGCTATTGCGACTCTTTGTTGTTCGCCACCAGAAATTTCACGAGGAAATTTATTTGCTTTGTTAGATAGGCTCACCATTTCAAGAACTCGTGGAACGCGCTGTTTAATATATTTATTTGAATAGCCGGTCACTCGTAGAACAAAAGCCACGTTGTCGAAAATATTCATGTTGTCTAGTAATCTAAAATCTTGAAACACCATGCCTATTTTTCTTCTAAAAAATGGAATTTTTTTTCGGTTCAACCTGCTTAAATCTTGTTTGTCGACTATAACTCTGCCGGTTGTTGCGATTTGTTCTCTGGTTATTAGCTTAAACAGTGAACTTTTTCCAGCGCCAGATTTGCCTACTATGAACACAAATTCTGAATTTTCTATCTTAAGATTTATATGATTTAAAGCCTTTGTTTTGTTTTCATATTCAAAACAAACGTCTTCCATAACAATCATTTTTTAGCTCTTTTCTGCTTAGTTTTTGCTTAAGCTGAATTTTAAATATTTTTTCACCATCATTGCTATTTTAAATATGATGGCGTCTTCGAATTTTCGTAGGTCAAAACCTGTCAATCGCTTAATTTTTTCTAATCGATATACTAATGTGTTCCTATGTATGAAAAGTTTTTGTGAAGTTTCTGAAATGTTTAAATTGTTTTCAAAAAAGCTGTGTATTGTCGAAAATGTTTCGTTATCGAGTAGTTCTATTGACATTTTCTTAAAAACTTCTTTCAAAAAAGTTTCGCAAAGCGTTGTTGGAAGTTGATATATTATTCTATATATCCCTAAGTTATTGTAATTCATTATTTTTTCACAATCATTGAAAATTTCGCCTATGTTTAGGGCGACATTGGCTTCTTTAAATGATTGTTCTAGTTGTTTTATGTTGTCAACCTGGGAACTAAACCCTATATATATTTTTGATGTAATTTTGGCTTTAAGTGCTTCAAAAATCTTTTCTGTTATTGCAATTAAGCTTTCATGATTTGTGTTTTCAGGAAATTCTTTTATTAGGGCAATTTCTCTTGAATTAACATTGAAAATAAAATCTTTATTTTTTCTAACAAAAAGTTCGTTTAATGTTTCATATGCAATCGTATTATCATTTGAAATAGTTTCGTTTTCGTTTAATTTTATTCTAATTAAAAAGGTTACTCGATTAACTTCAACTTTTAGGTTAAATTCCTGTGCTTTAACGTAAATATCACTTGGGAGGATGTTGTTTAGCGCTATGTTTTGAATGAAGTTGTTTTTGTTATGTTTTTCATCATAATATTTTTTTGAATT
>JAZUIR010000123.1:0-4304 GCA_045642305.1 Oscillospiraceae bacterium
AAATTTATCATCTCAAATTCTGTTAGCTACATAAATAAGATAATAAGTTTTTCTATGAATATAAAACAGCTTGAAAACCTTTAAAATTCTAGAAAAATCATTTTAACAACAAAACTTATAACTTCAACTAAATCACCAACTAAAAAACAAATCATAAACTAAATGAAACGACAAAAATACACTCAAATTCTCAAAAAACTTCATACTTCAAGGTGTAAAACAGACGGTTCATAACATTTTATTTTGCTTAAAGGTTGTGCTATATTTTGAACAAAAA
Source organism: Oscillospiraceae bacterium (assembly GCA_045642305.1). Taxonomy (GTDB): domain Bacteria; phylum Bacillota; class Clostridia; order Oscillospirales; family Ruminococcaceae; genus RUG12519. The sequence continues at coordinate 278 of JAZUIR010000123.1, forward strand.
CCGTAACAATAGTCATGAGTTTTTTGATGCCTATGTCAAGGTTAGAAACGAACAAAAACTTAAAAAAACAAAATTAAAATATAGACACACAAGAAAATTAACTAACAAAATTTTAGCAACCATTGCAATAATTCTAGCCACCATTGCAATGGGAACATTTGCAGAAATTAATTATCTTTTCGGAGATTTTAAAACAAACCGCAATTTTAAAAAATCCTGCCATGATTTAGGTTTAAAAACCATGCAAAAAATAAACAACAAAATAATAAACATAGCAATTTTCGGAATAGATCGTCGAAAAGGCGAAAATGTTGGCCGGTCAGATGCCATCCTCATTGCAACACTTGATGGAACTCATAAAAAAATTAAACTTACTTCATTAATGCGTGATAGCAGGGTTATGATAAACAAAAGACTAGACAAACTTTGCCACGCATATGCCTATGGTGGACCTGAACTTGCAGTTAAAACAATAAACCAAAATTTCGATCTCGATATTCATGATTATATGTCGGTTGATTTTTCACAACTATCTAAAGTTATTGATCAACTAGGAAAAATCGATGTGCTCATAACTAAACAAGAAGCATTCGAAATCAACGGACTTTTAAACAGCACTCCTGAATTTAGAAAATGTGAACGCATAAAACCACTAAACACAAATCAACAAGTCGTTCCTCTAACTGGAGCTCAGGCCGTAGGACTCGCTAGAATCAGAAACATAGATAGCGACATAAAACGAACCGAACGCCAGCAGCGTGTTTTAAGCGCAATATATGACAAAATAAAAAGCATAAACAAATTAAAATATCCAAAACTAATAAAAAGCTTAATAAAAAACATAGAAACATCGCTTGATATAAAGAATTTTTTAGATTTTTTGCCATATTTTTTAAACATCAACTCAAAATCAATTGAAAAAACAAAAATTCCAGATCCAACCGACAAAGAAGTTCACCCAGGTAAGATAAACGAAGTTTGGTATTGGGATTTTGATGTTAAAAAATATGCAAAAATCTTACATGAATTCATTTTTGAAGAAAATTCTCCTAAAACCATAACAAAAAACTAAAAATCTATATAAATTTATTGAAAACTAGCTTTGATGTAAAAATAACAAAACATGCTACAAAAAACGCTATTGAGAAATTTTATGTGATTTTTTATTTAAAATTATAGACACCACTAGAAACACTGTTATTGAATGCTATTACAACTTTAAAATTAAAAAACATAGGAATAATTAAAACCTTCTTTTGTAAAAATAAAATAACTTACAAAAGGAGGCTTTGTTTTTTATGAAACACGCTATAAATCTAAAATTAGTTAAGAAAAAAAAAACATCACCAAATAAAAAAAACAATAAGGACGAAAAAAAACCAAACATATTTCAAAACATAGACAGCGACAAAATGCAACAAATTATTGGAGTTGGCACAACAACAACCAACGGAAAACATTCAATCCATTGTTTAACAATAATTGGTGAAATCGAAGGCCACTACTGCCTGCCTAAAGAAACAAAATCTACAAAATATGAACAAATAATTCCTGCGTTGATTGCCATCGAACAATCATCAACCATAAAAGGCCTTTTAATAGTTCTAAACACTGTGGGAGGCGACATAGAAGCCGGGCTTGCAATTTCTGAACTAATTTCCGGCATCAACAAACCAACCGTTTCAATAGTTTTGGGTGGCGGTCATTCAATTGGAGTTCCACTTGCAGTTTCGGCAAACTATTCGTTTATTGTTCCATCAGCCAGCATGACAATTCATCCAGTTAGAAGCAGCGGAACTTTCATTGGTGTATCACAAGTGTTTTTACATTTCAAAAAAATGCAGGACCGAATAGTTGATTTTGTTGTTAAAAACTCAAAAATAAGCAAACAACAATTCTTAAAACTTCTAATGAACACTAGCGAACTCGCAGCCGATGTTGGAAGCGTGGTTGAAGGCAAAAAAGCCGTTGAAATTGGCCTTATAGATTCAATCGGCTCGATTTCAACAGCCATAGATAAGTTATATGACTTAATAGAAAACTCAAAAAAACTTGAAAAACCAAAAAAATAAAGCTATAATTAACCGTCTCAGTTTTTTATTGTAACTAATAATGTGGTTAAAAATTTTTTATATTTGAGGTAAAAAAATGGAAAACAAGAAAAAAATGTTAAGCGCAATTCAACCAACAGGAGTTTTTACACTAGGTAACTATATTGGTGCTATAAAAAACTGGCAAAAGAATCAAGAACAATTTGACTGCACATATTTCATTGCTAATCTGCATTCGTTAACGGTCAAGCAAAATCCAAACCAATTTAAAGATTTCACTTTAGATTGCGTAGCACTACTTCTAGCATGCGGAATCGACCCCAAAAAAAGCCTTATTTTTATTCAAAGCCAGGTTCCACAACATACCTATCTTTCATGGATTTTGCAGTGTTGCACCCAATTTGGAGAACTTAGTCGGATGACCCAATTTAAAGATAAAAGCAAAAAAAATGCAAATAACGTAAACGCAGGACTATTTTGCTATCCTATTTTGATGGCCGCTGATATATTATTATATGAACCTGATTTTGTTCCACTAGGAAGCGATCAAAAACAACATATGGAACTTACCAAGACTATTGCAAGCAGATTCAACAACACCTATGGCGAAACTTTCAAGATTCCAAAAGCTTTTATTGCTAAAGAAGGAGCAAAAATCTGCAGTCTAACAAATCCCGAAAATAAGATGTCAAAATCCGATAAAAATCCTAACGGCACAATATATATTCTAGATGAGGAAACCATAATTTTTGAAAAATTCAAGAAGGCAACCACCGATTCCGATAACACAATTTTGTACGACAAAGAGAAAAAACCCGGCATTTCTAATCTGCTGGAAATTTACGCTACTATTTCCAACATAACAATAGAACAAGCTGAGCAAAATTTTAAAAATACCACATACAAAGACTTCAAAACCGAAGTTGGACGCATTGTTGCAAACGAACTAAAACCAATAAGAGAAAATTTTAATAATCTGCGCAACGATAAACAAAAACTAATGCAAATATGCGAAGATGGAGCGATTATAGCTTCAAAAATTTCAGACAATAAACTAAATGAGATCTGCAAAAAAATAGGTTTAATTTAATTTACATAACAATATGCGGCATACATTTTATATAAAATTAAAAAACAGCTAGAATTTAGTTTTTCTAGCTGTTTATCTATTGCAGCAAACTAACACACAAAAATCAGGCTCGACACAACACCAAATTGGTCGAACCTGAAAACTTAACACACTACACTAACACACTACACTCAAGAATTAATCCCAATCATCATCATCCTCATCGTTGGTTTCTTCACCATCATCATCATGCATGTGAAGATTATTTCTTCTGTTTTTCAGAACATCTGTGAACGCCTGACTCGCTGCAGCTTCTCGCTGCCGCTCTGCCTCCTTCTGCTCAGGTGCTTTTTTAGCTTCAGTTATTTTACCCTTAATACTGATAGCCTTCATCTTCAACGCTCTAATTACTCTATCAAGTTCAGAAATATAGCCTTTTTCTTCTCTGGAGCCCGTACCTTCACCTCGAGTAACAAACGGTATCGAATCACCTAAATAACCATTAACATACTCTACAAATTCAAGAGCTTTATTACAATTCTCTTCATTATTCTCAAGACCACCATCTGGATAGTACTCCTTAAGCAAAGTTTTAACAGTGTTAAGAGCTAATTCATAGTAGGTGCTAAGCTTATTTTGCATAATTCCCTTCGCTACTCCAAGACTTACATCAATCGCCCATTCTGGGGTTTCCACAACATAACCCCCGCGCTCAGCATTCTCAACAGCTGCACAGCGAATAGCATACATAGTTATAACATCTTTTAAGGGAAGATTTCCTCCCGGATTCAGGGTTTCATACGCTAATCTCGTGATTTCTCCATCTGCTATAGCCTTTTCTACAGCCTCTTCCTTCTTAGTTCTTTCTTCCTCTTCCCTCTTAGCTCTTTCTTCCTCTTCCTTCTTA
>JAZUIR010000124.1:0-3016 GCA_045642305.1 Oscillospiraceae bacterium
TTGCATAATTCTCAAACATTTTAAAATTTTATAACCCACTAATTTGCAGCCAAACTTTAACCAAAATTTAGTTCTCATCAACCAACTGCCATAAAAATTGCTACATTGCCTTTTTAAAAAAGATTGCATAAAAACACCACAAATTAATAATAAGCAAGCTAAAACATTGCATATTAAACGACCAGAATAATTCTGCAAACTTAAATAAAAATAAGCGTTTGATTTTAAATTTTTTGGCCAAATTCAAAATTATTCAATCTAATTTCGAAAAACTATAAGCCATTCCTATTTAATAAAAAATTCTATCTTGCCATGCCTGTAAATTTACTTAAAAACAAATTTTGTATTATTATTAAATAGTTCAAAAATTACAAAACCACACTAAAACTAATTCCGTTGCGTAGATAGTTAAAATAATATATAATCAACTCAATCCCGATAAATTTAATTTAAGGAAAACATTGAAATTGGAAATTAAAACAGCAAAACATTCCATATCACAAATTTTAAAGAACAACACCAATTGCTATTTCGAAACCAATTTAATTTTTGAACATGTTTTAAATGTTTCAACAACTCAGCTGCTTCTAACTCGCCAAATTTCATACGAAAACTTTAAAAAATGCAAAAAAATTGCAAAGAAACGAGCAGCAAACAAACCGCTACAGCATCTTCTAAAAAGTTGGCAATTCTACAACATAGAAATAAAACTGAATTCCAAAATTTTTATTCCCCGACCGGAAACAGAACTTTTGGTTGAATTTGCACTTAAAAAATTTAGAAACAAACCACTACGAGCTGTTGATTTGTGTGCTGGAAGCGGATGCGTTTCAGCAGCAATTGCACACAACAAAAAAAACGCAAAAATCAAAGCAGTTGATTTTTCTAAACAAGCAGCAAAATATGCTAAAAAGAACACCATAAAATTTAAAAATAGAGTTCAAATTTTTTGCGCAAACGTTTTAAACGAAAATTTCGCTAAAAATTTTAAAAATTGGGCCGACTTAATCGTTTGCAACCCACCATATCTAAACAAAAACGACATGAAAAATCTGCAACCAGAACTCAAATTTGAACCAAAAATGGCATTACATGCCTCAGAAAACGGCTTGATGTTCTATAAAAAAATTTGCAAATTATGGAAAATAACCTTGAAAAATTTCGGCTGGATAGCTTTTGAAATTGGCTACAAACAAAAAAATGATGTTGAAAATATTCTAAAAGATTATGGTTTTATCAACGTTAAGAGCTTCAATGATTGCTTCAACAACAACAGAATGGTTGTTGCACAAAAATTCAAACCAACCCAAACGACAAACATTAAATATTATCAAATATAACGTTCAACATAAAATTTTAAGCAAAATCGATTTAAAAATGTCATGAATATAACCTAACGCGCAAATCCAAAATATTCAAAATTTGTAACTCTAAAAATTAGATGTAATTGAAAAATTTAAAACTTGTAAATTCTAAATAAGATTACGCTCGCGATACCAAAAATATAATCTTGATTTTATACACAAAAATTTGTAAACTATATAAAACAACTTTTAAAAAACCTTGCTCTAATCTTCAAAATTGTCTGCAAAAACGTCTTTAAGCACACAACAACAACAAAATCAAAAAATTTCAAAAACTAAGCTAAATTAATCTCCTATAGACTGGAATAAATTAAACAAATCACATAAGGAGCATTGAAAATGCCTAAGAAAACCAATCTAAAAAGAGAGTTTGATGCAAATTTAATAATGGAAAACAAACAAAAAGCATTAAAAACCGCAATAGAACAAATAGAACACAATTTCGGTAAGGGTGCCATAATGCTTCTTGGAAGCAGTTCTTCCCTCGACATAGAATCAATTTCAACCGGCTCACTCAGCCTCGACATAGCTCTTGGCATAGGCGGAGTGCCTCGAGGCCGAATCACCGAAATATATGGCCCAGAATCATCAGGAAAAACAACGGTTGCGCTTTCAATTGCAGCACAAGCTCAAAAAAACGGAGGAACCGTCGCATTCATAGACGTGGAACACGCACTTGATCCGAACTATGCTAAAGTGCTTGGTGTAAACATCGATTCGCTTTTAGTTTCTCAACCAAATTCAGGTGAACAAGCACTTGAAATTATCGAAACATTGGTTAGATCAGGCGCAATCGATGTGGTCATATTAGATTCGGTGGCAGCAATGACCACAAAAGCCGAAATCGAAGGCGAAATGGGCGACGCAAACATAGGCCTTCAAGCAAGGCTCATGTCACAAGCCATGCGCAAACTAACCGGCATAATTAGCAAAACCAACTGCGCCGCAATATTCATAAATCAGATTCGTGAAAAAATAGGCATAATTTATGGAAACCCCGAAACAACTCCAGGCGGAAGAGCGCTTAAATTCTATTCATCGGTTAGAATGGAAATTAGACGCGGCGAACAAATCAAAGACGGAACAAGAATTATTGGGAACAAAACAAAGTGTAAGATTAGCAAAAACAAGGTTGCTCCACCCTTCAAAGAAGCCCAATTCACATTAATTTATGGCGTCGGGATATCATACATAAGCGAAATTGTCGACCTAGCAGTTAAACTAAATATAGTTAACAAAAGCGGTTCATGGTTTTCCTATAAACAAGAAAGAATTGGCCAGGGTCGCGAAAATGTTAAAGCCTACCTTGAAAACAACCCAGAAATTTGCAACGAAATAGAAAATAGCGTTCGCGAAAACATAAAAAAACTTAATTTGATGAATGCAAATCAACAAATAAACAAAAACGAGCCAGGCCTGACTCAGAGTAAATTTGATCAAACATCAGAAGAAAATTTGAACGAAAACCTTTCCGATCAGGCGCAAACAAATGATTTGAACATTTTTGTTGACGAATCCGATTTTGAAGATTAGCTTTAAATTAAAATTGGTTCCAAAATTTTAGCATTTCTGTTTTGAAAAATAATTTAAGGCGGTTGCTTTAAAAATGCATAATAATTTTGTCAGCTACACAAAAATCACAAAAATCAGCT
>JAZUIR010000125.1:0-9283 GCA_045642305.1 Oscillospiraceae bacterium
AAGCAAAATCGAACTTTTGAATCTTAAACATAAAAAATAAAACAAAACCACCTGTAGTACACCAAACCAATCATAGTCAATCGGAATAATAACAATCACAAAAAGAACTAAAATAAGAAAACCCATTCGCAAAAAATTAAGTTTACTCGACAGAAAATCTTTCTCAATTTGAATAACCAAAAACAACAAAGTTATCGCTAACAACCAGGTGAATCCAATATTTAAATTAATAAAATTAAATTTAAAAATCACACTTTTTCTAAAAATTGACCCATTACTATGAAAATATACTAATGAAAATGGAACCTGACTAACCACAGAAAAAATGGCAAGATTTCTAAAATATTTTTTCATATTTCCGTTTTTGATGTAGTGATCAAAACCTCGTGCTATACAATAAGCAAACATAGGCATAGAAAGCCGCCCAATCAAATTCATAACGGCATATAATCCTCTTAACTGGTGACCATATTCAAATAGAAAATTTTTCAAAACAAAAGGCTTAACCAGCCCCTTGCCAACGTGGTCAATCAACATAAAAAGCAAAGCAAACAACTTAATCATTATTATTCTACCTCAATTTTTTTTAACTCGTTTTGTAAATTATATATTAACTCAAAAGCCTCAACAGGAGTAACAGTGTCAATCGAAATTTCTCTAAACTTTTTCAAAACACATTTTTCCACCTCAATAATGCGTTCTTCACTCAAACGACCTTCTTTTTTTGCAATCACTGATTCACTCTCACTATGCCTAGCAAGCCCACCGCTTTCAAGTTTCTTTAAAATTTCATTTGCCCTATTAATTACCTCATCTGGCAACCCGGCAAGCTTTGCAACAACTATGCCATAGCTGTCATTGGAGCCACCCCTAACAATCTTTCGAAGAAAACTAACCTTATCACCATAATCTTTAACAGCAACGCAATAATTCTTAACGCCAAAAATTTCGCTTTCCAACGAAGTTAGTTCATGATAGTGAGTAGCAAAAAGCGTTTTACAACGCAAACTTTTATTGTGCAAAATATATTCAGCAACCGATCTTGCAATACTCATTCCGTCAAAAGTTGAAGTTCCCCTACCAACTTCATCAAGAACAATCAAACTTTTTGAAGTCGCATCTCTTAAAATTTTAGAAACCTCGCTCATTTCAACCATAAAAGTTGACCTTCCAGAAGTTAAATCATCATAGGCACCAATCCGAGTGAAAATTTTGTCGACAATTCCGATACTAGCATATTCAGCAGGAACAAAACAACCCATTTGGGCCATTATAACAATCAAAACAACCTGTCGCATATAGGTTGATTTGCCCGCCATGTTAGGCCCAGTAATTAACATCATAATATTTTCATTGCAATCTAAACAAGTGTCGTTAGCAACAAAATAATCAGAAGAAATTTGCTCAATAACCGGGTGTCTGCCCTTTTTTATGCTTATTACATCACCCAAACTCATCTGAGGTTTAACATATTTGTTTTTTGTTGAAACCACCGAAAAAGAACACAAAACATCAACCATAGCAACAGCTTTTGACAATATTTGAACATCAATTAATTTTTCAGCAACAGTTTCAATAACTCTTTCAAAAATTTCGCGTTCAATTTTTAAGCTGCGCTCACCAGCATCCAAAATCTTATATTCACAATCTTTCAACTCTTTTGTTACAAATCGTTCGCCAGAACTCACCGTTTGCTTACGTATATAGTTTTGTGGAACCCTATCAAGAAAAGAATTATTAATTTCTATAAAATATCCAAACACTCGATTATATTTTATTTTTAATTTGCTAATTCCAGTTTTTTTACGCTCATTCTTTTCAAGTTCAAGCAAAAATTCTTTACTGTTTTCACTAATTCTTCTCAGCTCATCAAGCCTTGAATCAAATCCCTTTGCAACAACCCCACCGTCATTAAAATTAATCGGAGGCTGATCAACAATAGCAGAATCAATCAAATTACAGATTTCATCCATATTGCAAATTTTTTCGTTCAATTGCTGTAAAAAATCATTTGAAATCAACCCCAATTTTTGTTTTAAGAAAGGTAATTGACATAATGCATATGAAAAAGACTTCAACTCTCTTGCGTTAATCGACCCATAAAATATTTTGCTCATTAAACGCTCTAAATCAAACAATCTTGACAAAGATTCAATGATTTCATCGCGAACCAAAACATTAGAATTCAAAGCCTCAACGGCATTGTGTCTTTTAACAATTTCGTTCAAATCAATCGATGGCTGCTCAACAATTTTTCTAAGCAACCGTTTCCCCATTGCTGTTTTCGTCCTATCAACAACCCAAAGCAAACTTTTCTGTTTTTTACCCTCTATCAAGGTTTGAGTAAGCTCCAAATTTTTTTTAACGGAAAAATCAAAACCCAAATAACGATTGCAATCGTAGTAGTTCAAATCAACCAAACGACCCATTCCCTGCTTCTGGGTTTCGTGCAAATATGACAACAACATAGCAAGTGATTTTAAACAAAGCTTCGAATTTAAAATCTCAATTGGAACATCTTTAAACTGATTTGTAACAGCATCTTTGCAAAAAATTTCATCAAAACTATCGGTTTCCACCAAACCCCCAACACACTTCAGCTTTTGAGTTAAATATCGACCAATTTCACTAAGTTCAACAACTGCTTCGTTGTAGAGAACCTCGCAAGGCGAAAAACGCTCAAACTCGTTCACTATTCTAAACGCTGTTTCATTTGGTTTAGAACAAATTTCAGTCACATATAAACTTCCAGTTGAAACATCACAAAAGCAAACGCTAAAACAACTTCCATCTAAAAAAATTGAACAAATGTAGTTATTAACCCCATCTTGCAAAAAATCTGACTCAAAAACCGTTCCAGGGGTTATTATTCTAACAACCTCACGTTTAACTAATTTTTTTGCAGAAATTATGCTTTCAACCTGCTCACAAATTGCAACCTTAAAACCAGCATCAATCAGCTTTTTTATGTAGGGCCCTGCGCTATGATAAGGTATACCGCACATAGGAGCCCGCTGTTTTAAACCACATTCCTTCCCGGTTAAAGTTATTTGCAGCTCCTTAGACGCCACAATAGCATCCTCAAAAAACAATTCATAGAAATCACCTATCCTGAAAAAAAGCAGGTGATTTTTGTGTGATTCCTTTATTTCTAGATATTGCCTCATCATAGGCGACAAATTTTCATAATCTATTGAATCCAAAGCAAAAACCTCACTTTAAACAATTTCAAAAACAACCCGAACAACCATTACAATTACCACCACAATTTTCCTGATCATTAATTTCTTCAAAATCTCCATCATTCACCGCGGCAACCAAAATTTTGTTCACCCTATTCATTACAAAATTCATCTTATCACTAGCTTTATTGAACATGATCATGTTTTCATTTTCCATTATTTTCTCATAGACCTCACTTAACTTCAAGCCATTTTTCTCATATTCTTCACTTTTTTCATTGCCTGCTTGCCCCAACTTAATTTTCAAAAGATTAAATTCATGAATGAGATCCTGAAGTTTTTCATCGCAATCATTGCATTGTTTTGCTTTTTTCAAATTTAAAAATTCTTCAGTTTTTTGAATTTTTTTCGCAAAATCAACAGCTTCTTCAAAAATATTCAAAACAAAACTCACCCGTTTTCTAAATAATTTCACCAACCAAAAAAGTTCTACTACTATCTTTAATTTTAACCTGCCTAAATCGATTCAAACTATTTCCGTCATTTTTGCAACGAACCAACAAATTCCCAGAAGTTCTACCAAACAAAATTGTTTCATCGGTTTTTAAAACATTTTCAAACAAAACCTGCTCATCTTTTCCAACAAAACTTCTGTTAACTTCCTCGCTAATTTTTGCCTGGATTTCAATCAACTCAACAAGCCACTTGGTTTTTTCACTTCTTGAAACAAAATCATTCATTTCACAAGCTTTTGTCCCTTCTCGCCTTGAATATATAAAATTAAAAATCGAAGCAAACCGCACTCGTTTAATTAACTCCAAAGTTTTTAAAAAATCATCATACGTTTCACCGGGAAAACCAACAATAATATCTGTTGTTAAAACAAGATCTCGAATTTTGCTTTTAGCATAGTCAACCAAATGCAAATAACTGCTCAAATCGTAGTTTCGATTCATGGCCTTCAAAATCTTATCGCTGCCCGACTGAACCGGCAAATGAATGTGATTACAAACCTTTTCACAACTAGCAACAACATTAATTAATTTTTCAGTTAAATTTTTTGGATGAGAAGTCAAAAATCTTATTCTAAAATTGCCAGAAATTTCGTTAAGCACAATTAACAAATCTTCAAAACGTGGACCATCACCAAAATCAAAACCATAGGAATTAACATTCTGACCCAGCAAAGTTATTTCTTTATAGCCTTGTTTAACCAGATTTTCAACTTCATCAACCACAAGATCAAACCTGCGACTGCGTTCCCTGCCTTTAACATAAGGAACTATGCAATATGAACAAAAGTTATTACACCCGTAACTTATTGGAACAAAAGCCTTAAGTTTGCTTTGCCTTGCAACTGGAAGCCCTTCCGCAACAATTCCATCACAATTCCCAGTTAAACTAACCACCTTTTTTTTCATCAAAACTTCGTAAACCATATAAGCAAACCTGTGAATTTGATGAGTTCCAAAAATTAAATCAACGCCATTCGGTGTGAAAACCTTTTTAATTTTGTTTTCGACATGCTTCTGTTGAACCATACAACCACAAACTGCAATAATCATTTCACTGTTAAATTTTCTTTTATGATGAACAGCAATTCCCAAATTGCCAATAATTCTGTTTTGTGCACTTTCTCGAATGGCGCATGTGTTAAATATGACAAAATCGGAAATTTTCAAATCAAACCCTTCCACATAACCCATTTCAAGCAACATTCCTTTAATTTTTTCGCTTTCAGAAACATTTCCTTGGCAACCAAAAGAATGCAAAAAAAACACAGGTTTTTTGCCTCTTGCAACAAAATTTTCATTCAAAATTTTTCTACATTTTTCAACATATGAAAGTTCATGTAAAACCTCTTCATTAGTTAAATAAATCATTTAGTTTCTGCTCCCATAATTGAAACCTTAAACATCGTTTTCAATTAAATTATTCAAAGTTTCTCGTCTAACAACAAGCCTAGCCACCGAATCACTAACAAAAACAACCGCAGGCCTTGCTATCCTATTATAGTTCGAAGCCATAGAGTAGTTATAGGCCCCTGTTGCAAAAACAGCCAAAAAATCACCGACTTGAGCCTTTTGCAATGCCATTTTTTCACCAATTAAATCGCCACTTTCACAACATTTTCCCGCAACAGACACAAGATCAGTTTTTGGCAAACCTGCTCTATTCGCCACAACAGCATCATATTCAGCCCCGTAAAGTACATAGCGCGGATTATCAGCCATTCCCCCATCAACAAAAACATAGGTTTTAACATTAGGAATTTTTTTCACACAACCAATTCTATAGAGCGTTATTCCAGCTTTTGCAATCAAAAACCTGCCCGGTTCAACCACCAAAAACGGAATTTTTAAACCAAATTCTTCGCAACTATTTTTAATCTGCAAAAAAACCTGCTCAAGGCAATTTTCAACATTCAAACTTTCTCCATCAGGCAAATAGTTTATTCCAAAACCTCCGCCTAAGTTAAGTTCTTCAAATTGAATTTTCGTTTTGATTTTAACCTCACCGAAAAATTTGATCATTTTTTTTGCCGCCAAAACAAACGGATCAACTTCAAGAATCTGAGAACCTATATGACAATGAGCCCCCAAAAGGTTAATGTGTTTCAGGCTCAAAGCTTTTTCAACCGCCTGAAAAGCCTCCCCAGTTTCAATTGCAAAGCCAAACTTTGAACTAATTTGACCAGTTTGAACGAACTCATGAACATGAGCCTCAACTCCTGGTTTTAACCTCAATAGAGCATTAACCATTTTGTTTTTTTCAGCTGCCAATTTTTCAATTAAGCAAAGTTCTTCGAAATTGTCAACCACAATTCTGCCGATATTATGGTCTATCGCAAACTCTAATTCACTCTTTAATTTATTATTTCCGTGCAAATATATTTTACTGCAATCAAACCCTGCTTCTATTGCAGTAAACATCTCACCAATAGAAACCGTATCTATTCCCAAATCTTCACTCGAAGCAACCTTGAAAATTTCCTTACAACAAAACGCCTTACTCGCAAAACAAACAAGCCCATTGCCATCACAAAACCTGTTCATAGCGTTTTTTATTTCACAACACCTAGCCCTGAAATAGTTTTCATCTACCACATGAAGCGGAGTTCCAAATTTTTTCGCTAAACTCACCGTGTCGACTCCACCTATTGTTAAATTCCCCGATTCATTCACGCCAAACAAATCATCATCGATAAACAACAACAAAACCCCCTATTCAACCTTCAAAAGAATCCGAAATTAAACCCTTTAGTTCATGCAATCCCTGAAAAGTTTTTGTAGAAACCATCAAAACCTTAAAACAACCAAACCCTTCCAAACTTCCACAAACCTCACCAAAAACATTTTCCTGCTGCGATTTCTTAAGCTTGTCCGCCTTATTTAGAACAATAATAAACTTTATGCCTTTCAACAAACCAATCATTTGCCAATCAAGTTCACAAAGACCACGCCTGCAATCAATAACCAAAACAACCATCAAAATTTTCCTGTCACCAAAAAAATAGGAATTGGTCAAATTAACCCATCTTTGCTTTTCTTTCTGCGAAATTTTAGCATAACCATAGCCTGGCAGATCAACCAAAAAACAATTTTCCACATCATAGAAATTCACAGTTGCGGTCTTTCCCGGTGTTGAGCTAACCTTCGCAATTTTTTTTCGATTTAAAATTTTGTTTATTAATGAAGATTTGCCAACATTCGACCTACCAACAAAAACAACCTCTGGCCATCCAAAATTCGGAAAATCATCAACTCTACCACAACACCTAAAAAAGCTACCATTCAAAAAATTCATTTCAAACCTTCAAACGAGTCGGGCGTGTCTTTTTTGGTTTTACCAGTTTTTTTCTCGAAATTTGAATTCGTTTTAATTTCATCTTCAAACACTTCCTCAGCTAAAGCATATTCCAAAACCTGATCAGCAGTTTTGCATGGAATAAATTTAACTGCATTTTTAACTACCTCGTCAACTTCTTCCAAATCCTGCAAATTATCCTGCGGAATCAAAACAGTTCTAACTCCAGATTTATAGGCTGCAATTGCTTTCTCCTTAAGCCCGCCTATTGCTAAATCACGGCCTCTCAAACTTATTTCACCGGTCATTGCGATATCATGTCGAATTGGCCTGTTTGAAAGCGCAGACACCAAAACAGTCGCCAAAGCAACCCCTGCCGACGGCCCATCTTTTGGAACAGCACCTTCTGGAATATGAATATGAATATCTTTATTCTTATGAAAATCGGAAGATATATGATATTTTGAAGCAACCGACCGAACGAAGCTTATCGCCGTGTTTGCCGATTCTTTCATAACATCACCTAAATTACCAGTCAACTGAACCTTACCCTTACCATCCATTATTCCAGCTTCGATTTGCATTAACTCCCCGCCAACACTCGTCCACGCCAAACCATTCACAAGCCCAATTTCATCGGTTTTTGAAATCGTTTCGTTTAAATATTTCTTTGCACCCAAAAATTTAAAAATATTATCTTTTTTAAATTTTATTTCACTAACTTCACCAGAAAGCAAAAGTTTTGCAGCTTTTCGAAGCAACGAAGCCAAAACGCGTTCGAGCTTTCGAACTCCTGCCTCCTTTGTATAGCTCTCAATTATTTCATATATGGCGCCATCATTTATCGTTATTTTTTCATTAGCAAGACCATGAAGCTTAAGCTGTTTTGGCCATAAATATGACTTGGCTATGTGAAACTTTTCTTCAAGAGTGTAGCTTGAAAGCTCAATTAGCTCCATTCTGTTCAAAAGCGGCGCCGAAATGGAAGAAACCGAATTCGCCGTTGCAACGAAAAAACAATTCGACAAATCAAATGGCAAATCAATATAGCTGTCGAAAAATTCCTTGTTCTGCTCACAATCTAAAACCTCCAACAGAGCAGCAGAAGGGTCACCCTTATAGCTCAAACCTATTTTGTCTATTTCATCAAGCAAAATTAAAGGATTATTTGAACCAGCACGAATTATTCCTTCAATTAAACGACCCGGCATAGAACCAATATAGGTTTTTTTGTGGCCCTTTATATCTGATTCGTCAGTTATTCCACCAAGCGAAATTCGAACAAATTTTCGACCCATAGCAGCCGCAATCGATTTGCCTATTGAAGATTTGCCAACTCCAGGAGGCCCAACTAAACATAAAATCTGCCCTTTAATTTTCGGATTAAAACTCCTAACTGCCAAATTTTCCAAAATTCGTTCCTTGATTTTTTTCAAACCATAGTGATTCTTATTTAAACACCTGCTAGCAGCGTTTAAACTAATTTTTTCCTTCGTTTTACTATCCCACGGAAGCTTCAAAACCGTGTCAAGATAGTTAATTACAACATATGCTTCATGCGAAAGCTCAGGCATTCTTTCAAGTTGAGTTGCATCGTCAACCAATTTTTTTCTTGATTCTTCTGAAATATTTTTTATCTTCAAAATTCTATCAACATATTTTGCACATTCGCTACTTCCCGAATTATCGTTTTCACCAAGTTCTTCTTGAATAGCCCTTGCTTGTTCACGCAAAAAATAGTCACGCTGATTTCTGTCAATTCGACTTTCAATTTTTTCCATCATTTTGCGTTCTAAATTAGCAATCTCCAACTCCTGAACCATAAATTCTAATAAAAACTGTAATTTTTTAACCAAACTGTTTTCTTCAAGCAATTGCTGCTTCAAATTAAATTTAAACGGAATTATTCCAGCCAAAATAGTGAACAAATTAGCAGGAACCTGCTCCCCTTCAACTAACAAATTGAGTTCTCTGCTCGATGTTTTAACAATATAACAATATCGCGCAAACTGCTTTTTTATGGAACGTACTAAAGCTTGAACCCTTTCATTATTTTTTATTTTTATTCGTTCAGGAATCCTAGCAACATCGGCCCTAAAAAATTCATCATCAGAATAAAATTTTAGGATTTTTGCCTTAAAATCACCCACAGCCGTTAATTTGAAATTACAATCCGAAATTTTTTGAAACTGTTTAACCTCACAAACCGTTCCTATTTCAAATAGATCATCTTGCCCAGGCACCAAATCATTAATATTTTTTTGAGCCACCATAAAAATTTTCTTACTACCTTT
>JAZUIR010000126.1:0-3076 GCA_045642305.1 Oscillospiraceae bacterium
TGTTGCTGAATTCTACGCAGTTTTCTGGAACTATTCCTTCAATTAACGCAGCCTGACTATATAGTAAGTTAGCGTAGAGTTTAAGTTTTTCAACATCTGTTTTTTCGAGTTCGCAAAGCTTTTTGAAGATTGCATGGTTCTTGTTTATTTCTAAAATCTTTTTAGATTGCACTTTTTGGTTGTTGTGCATTGAATTTAAAATTTTTTCCATTTCGATTGAAATTTCGCCTTCGGTTGTTAGGCAAACAGCACAATTTTTAACCCTGCCTGAAATTTTAACATCGCTAATTTTATCTTTCAATTCATCTTTTAAAATTTCTATGAGATTTTTGTGTTGTTTCGTTGTTTCTTCGTTTTCTTTTTTTTCGGTTTCGTTTTCGAAATTTAGTTTGTTTGATGTTATGTTAACAAATTTTTTGTTTTCAAATTCCAATAAGGCCTTAATTGTAAATTCGTCGATGTCTTCAGTTAGAAATAAAACTTCGAAATTTTTTTCTTTTACAAACTCCATTTGAGGCATGTTTTCTATTTTTTCGATTGTTTCTCCGAATGCGTAATATATTTCATTTTGGTCGGGTTTCATACGTGTGACATATTCATTTAGCGTGGTTTGTGATTTTGTTTCTGATGAGTAGAACAAGAGCAAGTTTTGAAGTTTTTCTTTGTTTGCGCCATAGTTGGCATATACGCTATATTTTAATTGAGTACCAAAGTTTTTGAAAAACTTTTCATATTCTGCTCGGTTGCTTTTTTGCCAGTTTAAAAGTTCGGTTCCTATTTTTTTTTCAATGTTTTTTGCAATCAGTTGAACTTGCCTGTTTTGTTGCATGGTTTCACGTGATATGTTAAGTTGAATGTCTACCGAATCAACTATTCCTTTAACGAAACTGAAATAGTCGGGAAGCAAATCGGAGCATTTTTCGGTTATTAAAACTCCGCTTGAGTAGAGCTGTAATCCTTTAATATATTCTTTAGTGTAGTAGTTAAATGGTGTGTTTGATGGAATGAAAAGCATGGCGGCGTAGGTTGCGATCCCTTCTGTTTTGAATTGAATAACCTTTGCCGGGTCAGCAAAATCAAAAAATTTGCTCTTATAGAATTCGTTTATTTCGTTGCTGGTTAGTTCATTTTTGTTTTTCTTCCAAATTGGTTTCATTGTGTTTAGTGTGTCTATGGTTTTTATTGTTTCAAAGGCGTCGGGGTCGTCATCTTTAGCACCTTCTTTTTTTTGCGAATGTTCACATTCCATTTTTATTGGGTATTCTATGTAGTCGGAATATTTTTTTACCAGGTTTTTTATTGTGAATTCGTCTAAAAATTTGTCATATTTTTCATCATCATTGTCGTCTCTAAGTTTTAGTGTTATTGTTGTGCCAAAATCTTGTCGTTGAGTTGATTTTATTGTGTAGCCGTCAACGCCTTCCGATTCCCACAAAAACGCCTCGTTTTGACCCCAGGCTTTTGTTTCAACTTCAACCTTTTTAGCTATCATGAAGGCAGAATAGAAGCCCACTCCAAATTGTCCTATTATTTTTGCGGCATCTTCTTGGTTTTTGTTTTGTGCCTTAAACTGCAACGAATCGCTTTGTGCAATTGTTCCAAGATTTTGTTCTAGTTCCGATTTTGTCATTCCGATTCCGTTATCGCTGATCGAAATGGTGCGATTTTGTTTGTCTATTTTTATGAAAATTTGAAATTCAGGGGTTTTAATTGTCGTGTCGGTGAGGGCTTTGAAACGAAGTTTTCCGATAGCATCGCTAGCGTTTGATAAAAGTTCTCGCAAGAAAATTTCTTTGTTTGTGTAAATTGAGTTAATCATCAAATCGAGCAGTTTTTTTGATTCTGCTTTGAATTGAATTTTTTCCAAATTTTTCCACCTCTTAAAATTTCAATTTATATTTTATATAGTAAAACTATAGAACATAAATATTAAAAAATCAAGATCTGGATTAAAGCCTCATTAAATCATCCAAAATAAATAGTTTTTTGCAGGAATTAAAAATTGATTTAATTATTAAATTTATTGGTAAATTTCTCAGATTATGAAGTTGTTGTAGAATTCGCGATATTGTGAATCTGGAGCATTCATCAGGTCGTTGTGGGTGCCTTTTTGAACTATTTCACCGTTGTCTAGCAGATAAATCATGTTAGAATTTTTAATTGTGTTTACTTTGTGAGCTATAGTTATAGTGGTTTTATTTTTTGAAAGTTCGTTTAGTGCTGCTATTATTGTTTTTTCGTTTTCGCTGTCAACCGAAGAAGTCGCTTCATCTAAAATTAAAATTTTTGGGTTTTTTAAAAACATTCTTGCTATGCAAATTCGTTGTTTTTGCCCGCCTGAAAGTTTGGTGCCGCGTTCTCCAATATTAGTTTCGAATTTGTTTTCTAGTGAATCTATGAAATCAAAAATTCTTGCTTTTTTTGTCGCTTCAACAATTTCAGTAAAACTTGCATTTGGTTTTGCAAATTTTATGTTGTCCATTATTGTTCCGGTAAAAAGATAGACATTTTGTTGAACCAATCCTACCATTTCGTTAAGGTTTTGGTCGTCTATTTGTTCCACGTTTATTCCGTCGATTAGAATTTCGCCGTCGTCTACGCTGTAGAAATTCTTAAGTAGGCTACATATTGTTGTTTTTCCGGAACCTGATGCACCGACTATTGCGATTTTTTCTTGCGGCTTTATTTTTAGGTTAAAATTACGAAGAATTGGTTTGCTGTTAGAGTCATAGGAAAAATTAACGTTTTTAAATTCTATTTCTCCGATAATTTTGTTTGGGTCTAGTTTTTTTGTGTTAACTTTTTTTCTGATAGGCAAATCTACGATTTCACAGAATCTGTTCACTGCAGTCAAGCCTTTTTGATAGGTGTCGGAAAAGCTAAGAAGTTTTGAAATTGCTGTAATTAAACCTGTAATATAGGAGGTGTAGGCTATAACGTTTTGCACTGTGGTTTTGCGGTTTATTAAAAGAAATATCGCTACAACTATTATTACTAAATAGACGAGATTTGAAAAAACACGATTAACTGCACGAAATGCACCGTATGCTTTATAGAACCTGATTTTGGTGTGCAA
>JAZUIR010000127.1:0-8548 GCA_045642305.1 Oscillospiraceae bacterium
ACCAGGCGAAATATTATATTCTAAGTTCAACAAACTGTGTTACAAAACTCAAAAACTAGATTGAACATAGCCTGAAAATAACCTAGTGCTTAATGTTCAAAATAGCACTACAAATTCTCGAAACTGTAACCGACATATAAACGAATTTTTATCAACAAAAGCAATAATCAAATTAAATACGACAAAAAATCGACTATATTAGTAAATCTACGCTGATAAATTACTATATAAATTAATTGGATATTTTACAACATTTAGTAATAAATTTGCTGAATACGACATCCTATTTTTATTAAACCATAAAATCCGGCCTAATTTTTTAGCAATAAACCAAAACTTAACCTGCTGCAATAAAAATTTTTAATTATTTTTTAACACATAGTAAATTAATCATTTAATTTAACTGAAAAACTATTAGATTTTTAAATTTTCATAACAAAAATAAGTTAAAACATCATATTTAAACTAAAAATGAACAATACTACAAAACAAAAGCTATATTATAAGCCACTTAAAATAAACTTAAAATTTAGAACAACATTACAAAAACTTGCCCAACGATGGCTTTAACCATTTATCTAACTTATAATATAAGAAATTGAATTTTTGGTTTTGTTCGACAAACCACAACCTAGCTCAAAACCAATCTGAACATCCTTTAAACCATTGAAAATTCATTAAATCAAATAATCAAATAAAAGTAAATTAGATCATCTGTTTTTATAAAATTCAATAATTAGTTGCAATCACATAAAAAATAAACTATAATGAACAGGCTAAAATTTTAAATTTTTTTAAACTAAAAAATTCGCAGAGGCTTGAGCTTTAAATGAAGTTTCGTTTCAAATTAATCAAATTGATAAAATCAGATTTTATCTTGCTGGCAGCCTTGGTTTGTGTGATTATCACTTTAGCCAAATGCTCAACACAAAAAAATTTTGATGTGAACGAACTTAAAGGCACCCTTTCAATTGTTGGATCATCCTCCACTCAGGAAGTTTTTGACGCTCTGGCTGATGCATTCATGAAAAAACACAAAAAGGTTGAAGTCATAAAAAGCGGAGCTGGATCGGCTCAGGCAGCAATCTCCGTTATGAACAAAACCGCTCAAATAGGTGATCTATCACGCGAATTGCAAAAAAATGAACATCCGGAAAATTTTAACATTTGCACAATAGCGCTAGACGGCATCGCCATTTGCACAAACAAAAAAAACCGTATTAAAAACCTGCAAACATCTCAACTCAAAAGAATATTTTCAGGTAAAATTACAAATTGGAATGAGATTATTCAAAAAAACGCACCCATTGTTGTTTTAGGTCGCGACGAAGCTTCAGGCACGCGAACCAGCTTTGAAAACATAATAGACGAAAAAAATTCCTGCAAATATTTGATAATACAGGATAATAACGGAAAAATTAAAGAAAAAATTAAAAACGACGAAAATGCTATTGGCTATATCTCATTTTCAAGCGTTGATAGCTCGGTTAATCCAGTTGCAATAGATGGAGTTGCGCCGACCTCAGAAAATGTTTTAAGTTCAGCCTACAAACTAAGCCTTCCCATTAATTTAATCTGCCTAAAAAATTTAGATGATAAACAAAATTCACATGACAAATATTCTAACGATGAACTTGTCAATGAGTTTTTCAATTCTGTTTTTTCGAACGAAGGCAAAAAAATAATTCAAGCTGCCAAATTCATTCCAGTAAACAAAAATTACAAAAAATAATCCAAAAGTTAACATTATTTAAGGAGCCTGTAATTAAATGAAAACGTCAATTAAAAATCTTCGTTCATCAAACACAAAACGCGCACAAAAATTAAGGCTCTACATTTTCCTAGCAAGCTTGCTGGGAATAGTTTTGCTTTTTACTCCGTTTTTTCAAATAACAATCATAACAAAACAAAACAACATAAAAAATTTTTATTTCAGCTGCTTTAAATTGTTAACGTCACAACCAATAAAACTTGTTTTTTTTAATGGAACAAAATCAATCACGTTTTCATGGTCAACAAAAATATTTGCCGCCTCAAACCTAATTTTTGCTGTTATGGGGCTTTTTTTAGCTTATTTACGCAAAAACAACCTGGCTGCTGCAAATTTTTTTTTGGCTGATGTCTGCCCTTTAAGCGCTGTTTTTGCCATAAACAACCTTAAAAATCAGTTCCTCGACATGCAAATTAGCAGCAATAAATTTTTCATCACACTACTATGGCCTTTTTTTTTCACGATCTTGGCCTACTTATTCTGCACAACATCATGCCTTCTGCTAATCGGAAAAGAACATCTTGCAAAAACCTTGTTTTTTGGTCTAACCTGGTGCAGTGCAACATTAATTATTTTAATAACCCTGTTTTTAGTGTGCAACGGCTGGCCCGCGATTTCTAAAATAGGAATATTTAATTTTTTGTTCTCGCAAAACTGGAATCCAGCAACCAACAATTTCGGAATATTAAACCTCATTACTGCAACCATTTTCACAACAACAGGATCAATAATTTTAGGTTCTATTTTCGGAATTTTAACCGCAATTTTCATGGCAGAACTTTGTCCAAACAAGATTTTAATTATTATAAAACCTTTGGTTGAACTTTTAGCAAGCGTGCCTTCTGTTGTGTTTGGTTTCTTCGGTATGACTATTATTGTTCCAACAATTAAAAAAATTTTTCATGGTTTCACAACAAACGACGGTAGCCCCGTAGTGGGCGATTCGGTTTTGGCTGCAATTTTGGTTCTCACGCTCATGATTCTTCCAACAATTGTTAACACCTCATTCGTTGCCCTAAAATCGGTTCCGAATTCTTTCAAAGAAGCCTCTCTCAGCCTTGGCGCCAACCACACAAAAACAATATTTAAAATATGCTTAAAAGCAGCAACTCCTTTGATTCTATCGGGTCTAATCTTGGCTATAGGACGGGCTCTGGGTGAAACCATGGCGGTTATTATGGTTGCAGGAAACATAGCAAAACCACCCGAACTGCTAGGAACAACCCGCCTGCTAACCACAGGAATAGCAATAGATTTAAGCTATGCATCAGGCCTTTTAAGAAATGCTCTTTTCGCAATAGGTTTAGTTTTGCTAGCGCTAATAGTAGTTGTTAACTTAAGCTTTAATCTATTGCTCAAAAAAAGAGGTTATTGTCCAAATAGTAGAATTTAATAGCTTAATTTCTAAAGCCTAAAAAATATTTTTAAAAAGCAGGTTTTAAAACTTATGATATTTGATCCTAAAACTAAATCAAACAACTCAATATATGCCCGAAACAAGAAAAACAAAAACTTT
Source organism: Oscillospiraceae bacterium (assembly GCA_045642305.1). Classification (GTDB taxonomy): domain Bacteria; phylum Bacillota; class Clostridia; order Oscillospirales; family Ruminococcaceae; genus RUG12519. Next base: position 3,288 of record JAZUIR010000127.1, read on the forward strand.
ACTCTGATAATTTTAATTCTATTAGGGGCATTTACAACCATTATAAGCTTTTTTTCGCTAGTCATATACATTCTTTTTGGCGGAATAAGCCACATTTCTGCCAATTTGTTCTCGATTTCAAGCCCAGATTCGATTCTACCAGAAATTTTAAACACGCTCTACGTTGAAATCATTGCTTTAAGCGTAGCTATTCCAGTTGGCATAGGCACTGCAATTTATTTAACCCAATTTACGCACAACAAAACTTTTGTTAATATAGTTAATTTTGCAAATGAAATTTTAGTAAGCATACCATCGCTTCTAATTGGAATGTTTGGCTATGAACTATTCTGCATTTTATTCGGGCTTAAGTGTTCCATTCTGGCTGGTGGACTAACAATGGCTGTTTGCGTTCTGCCCATAATTGTTCAAACCACAACCAACGCTATTTTAGCCGTTCCAAAAACTTTTCCGGCGGCTGCTTTGTCCCTTGGAGCTAGCAATCTAAAAACGATTTTTGGCCTAATTTTGCCCTGCGCAACCCCTGCCATATTAACCGGAATAATTTTGGCAGCAGGAAAAATCATCGGAGAATCTGCTGCACTGCTGCTAACCACCGGAACCGGAACCAAGCTGCCGAACGCAAATTTTTTAAACCATATTTTTTCAAGCGGCCGAACCCTAAGTTTGCACCTCTACTTCATTGCAGGAAACAGCAACAAACCAAATTATATGGGCATATGCTTTGCAACAGCAACAATTCTGCTTGTCATGGCCTTTGTTTTGAACAGTATAACAAAAATATTGGCCAAAAGCTTTGCCAAATAGGAGGAATCTTTTAATTAAAATGACTACAAACAATTTGAAATGCTCACAAAACGACGAATCTAAAATAAGAATCAAAAATTTAAATGTGTTCTACAAAAATTTTCAAGCCTTAAAAAACATCAACATCGAATTTATTGATTCCCAAATAACAGCATTTATCGGGCCATCAGGTTGTGGAAAATCAACCCTTCTAAAAACCCTAAACCGAATGACCGATTTAATAGCCGATTGCAAAATTAACGGCACAATTTTAATAGACAATGAAAACATATTCAATCCTAAAGCCGACGTTACTGCTCTGCGAAAAAAGGCAGGAATGGTTTTTCAAACTCCAAACCCTTTTCCAATGAGTGTTTTTGATAATATCGCCTATGGTCCACGAATCCATGGCATAAAAAACAAAACCCAACTAGGTGAAATCGTAGAAAAATCACTAAAGGGCGCCGCAATATGGAACGAACTGAAAGATAAACTAAAAACCTCGGCATTAAAACTTTCTGGCGGCCAACAACAACGACTGTGCATTGCTAGAGCTTTGGCCGTAGAACCAGAAATTTTGCTTATGGATGAACCAACTTCAGCTCTCGATCCGGTTTCAACCCTAAAAATTGAAGATTTGATGATTGAATTAAAAAAAAAATATACACTTATTGTGGTTACTCATAACATGCGCCAAGCTGCCAGAATCGCCGACAAAACAGCATTTTTTTTGAAAGGAGAGCTCATAGAATTTGGCTACACCATAAACATGTTTCAAAAGCCTAAAAACGAACTAACTGAAAAATATATTACCGGTAGATTCTGCTAAATTAAAAAGATTGGAAGAATATTTATGATTAGAATTAGAAAACAGTTTCAAAAAGAACTTAAAAAATTAAATAGTATGCTGCTTAGAATGAACCAAGCAGTTAAATGCAACATAGACAACATGATTAAAGCCATAAAAACTAACGACCACGAGCTCGCAAACAAAGTTGTTGCTAATGATGATGTCGTGGACGATCTTGAAACCGAAATAGAAACATTTTGCATAGATATTCTAATTAGTCAGCAACCGGTTGCAACCGATTTGCGCCAAGTTACTGCTGCGCTTAAAATGACCACCGACATTGAACGAATTTCAGACTACTGCGTTTCAGTTTGTGAACGTTTTTTAAAAACTAAAATTACATCTAATTCCGAATGCGTTTTAAAAATAATAGATCTTGGTAGAAACGCAAAACAAATGCTAAATTGCCTAATTGAAGGCTACATGGAACAAAACGACGACAAAATAATTAAGGTCATAGAAAAAGATTCAATTTCTGATAAAATATATTGCGAGCTTGAAAATTTTATTGCAAAAAACTTTGAACAAATCGGAACCCAAAACGCCATAAACTTCGTTTTAATCGGCAGATCACTCGAACGAATGGCCGATCACATAACCAACGTTTGCGACTGGATTCATTTCAAGATTACCGGAAAATTTAAAATTTGAAAAAAATTAAACTATGTAGACCGGCTCAAAAATGAGCCAGATTAAACCAACATTTAACTATGAAATTTGTCCATCGAATATTAATGCTGTAAGCTGAGCGAGTTTAACCTGCGTAGCAGACATAACAACGCCTTTGCCATCAGCTATTAAAATAGACCCGCTCAAATCACCCGATGAAATTATGGGCACGCAAACCAGAGCCTTCAAATCAACTCCCTGAATAGGGTAAAGCACCCTATCTTGCTTAGCAACGTAGGTTTTGCGCGATTGAATTATTTTATCAAATTCCTTCGAAATCGCCTTGCCAATAACATTGCTTTGAACATTACTTGAACTTGCAACAACCTTCTCTCTATCGGAAATAATCACCGGCGCCACCGCAACTTGCGACAAAATTTCAGCATGCTGCTTAGCAAATGAACCTAATTCACCTATTGTTGAATATTTTTTTAATATTATTTCACCAGTTGCTTCAACAAAAATTTCAAGCGAATCGCCTTCACAAATATGCATAGTGCGCCTTATTTCTTTAGGAATAACTATTCGACCCAAATTATCTATTCTTCTAACAATTCCAGTAGCTCTCATTTTTCTCTCCTAAACAAAAATAAAAAATAAATGGAATAAACGCCTGTGGTGGCGAGCAAAATATAAAAACTTTTTTGCATAAAGCAAAATTAAAAATATTTTTCAACTAACCTGATTTTTCACACACTAGAGCTATTATCTGCATAAACCCACCAATTTATTCACAAATTTGTTTCTTATTGAAAAAGGAGAATTAATTTGACGAAACTTTTTGTTGTAGTCAATTTAGAAAAATTTGAAAACATGTCAACAAAAAAACTCATAAACAAAATGCCACCAAAAAGAATTAAAAAATTTACTGCGCTACCAAAACACAAAAAATTTGAATGCCTTGCAGGGTTTTTGTTAGCCGTTTATTGCATAAAACAAAACTTCAAAACAAAAAAAACACTTAAATTTTCAAAAAAAAGCAACGGCAAACCCTTAATTGACAACCACAAAAACATTTTTTTCAACATTAGCCACACTAAAAACGCCATTGCATGCGCCATTTCAACCAACGAAATTGGAGTCGACATAGAAAAAATCCACCCAATTGATTTCGACCTAGCAAAAAGAATTTGCTGCAATAACGAACTTAAAGTTTTTGAAACCCTAACCCACGAAAAAAACAATTTTCTGCTAAAAATCTGGACAGCAAAAGAAAGTTTTGTTAAAATGAAATCGAAAGGAATTTTTTCTAACATTAAAAAAATTGATGCAATGAAAATTAAAAACCTGAAAACTTTCTGTCTTAACGAAAATGTTTTAAGCGTGTGCGGATTGCGTCCGATTGGTTTTGTTGAACCTATTATAGTAGACTTCAAAACTGTTATTGAATATTCTCTGAAGCATTATTAATTTAAAAAATCAAAAAAATTTTTTAAAGTTGCGTTGTTAGATGCAACTTTTTTGTTTTATGCCCTTTCTTTCGGAAGGGTTTTTTATTTTAAAACTATTTTTAAAAAAGGAGGAACAACCATTTTGAATTTTAAAGATAGACTTTTCTGCCACTACTACTGCACCTATCAAAACGAAAAAGAGGCGGCAAAAAAAGCCAACATATTAGAAAAAAAAGCATTTAAGCTTTTGAACAAACCAGAAATCCAACAAGAAATTAAAAAAATAAAAACTCAAATCGACAACAACCAATTAATGCACTTGGCAACCACCGCCTTAAAACGCCTTATTTTTTGCAACCCAAACGACACACTAATCCTTGCCATAAAAAACGATCAGCTAAGTGAATTAGAAATCGAAAACCTAAACCTGTTTCAAATTTCGGAACTCAAAAAACAAAAAGATGGCAGCCTAGAAATTAAATTCTTCGACAAACTAAAAGCAATAAACTGCCTAATTGAAATTGCAAACCAACTGAACAACTTAAACCAAACCAACAATTTTTTGAATGCTCTAAATTCAAGCAGCAAAACTCAAACAACCATAGAAAACGAAACAAAAAAACGCTAACAACCATATGAACAAATTTGAAACTTTTTCACCAAAACAAAAACTTCTCCTAACCTGGTGGAACCAAGAAAAAACCAAAAACTTTGACGCAATAATCTGCGATGGCGCAATCCGATCAGGCAAAACTGTTTGCATGTCTATGTCATTCGTGTTTTGGGCGTGCTGCAACTTCAACAACGAAAAATTTGCAATATGCGGCAAAACGATTTCATCTGTTGAACGAAATATTTTAATTGATTTGTTCGCTAATTTAAGTTCACTGGGCTTTAATTGCCAATTCAAAAAATCAAAAAACTATTTTGACATAAAATTCAGGCAACACTCAAACCGGTTCTTCATATTCGGCGGCAACAACGAAAACAGTTGCTCTTTAATTCAAGGAATAACCCTAGCGGGCGCCCTTCTTGACGAAGTTGCTCTAATGCCAGAAAGCTTTGTTGAACAAACCATTGCCAGATGTTCAGTTAACAACTCAAAATTTTGGTTTAACTGCAACCCCCAACACCCAAATCACTGGTTCTACAAAAATTGGATAGTTAAAGCCGAAAACAAAAACGCGCTCTATTTACACTTTAACTTGAACGACAACCCTTCACTTTCAAAACAAATGATTAAGCGCTACGAAAATCTCTACTGCGGAGTCTTTTTCGACAGATTCATTAAAGGTAATTGGGTTGCTGCTAGCGGGCAAATATATTCAATGTTTTCATTAAAAAATCATGTTATTAAAACCCTTCCAAAAAACCTTCAAAATTTCATAGTTTCGATAGACTATGGCATTGTAAACCCAGCTTCATTCGGCCTTTGGGGCCAACACAAAAATAAATGGATTCGAATAAAAGAATTCTACAACAACTCAAAACAAACCGGAGTATATTTAACTGACGAAGAACTTTACGAAAAACTAAAACAACTAACCTTCAGCTTTGAAACAAAA
>JAZUIR010000128.1:0-1773 GCA_045642305.1 Oscillospiraceae bacterium
AATGAAGGGAGAGGGAGTCCTTTTGCTTATTTTTCATGGAGAATTTCAAAAGGAGAAAGAGGATGAAAAGGATTCTAAGGTAGTTTCTTCATCAAAGTAAAAGAAAAGAAAGAAAAGAAGCACATAGGAGAGAAAGAGAGAGAGTTCGTGGGAGAAAGAAGAGAAAGAGGAAGAAAGGAAAGCTTGCATATTCATGGTGATTCTTGAAGGAGAAGTTGATTATTTCTTCCATAGATTAAGGTGAGGGGGCTCTCCTAACTAATAATAGGGTGTATGGTTCAATTTGTTAGAAGTTAGGGTTTGTGAGGGTTTTGGTGTTCTTGAATAAATATGAGTATTTGAACATGATGATATGTTATTTGGTGATGTTATTGAATCATATGAATTGTTGTTTTGATGTGTTGTTTTGGAAAATATTTGTTAACAAAATATTGTCCTCTATGTGTTTGATTAAATGTCCAAAAGAATGGTAAGTGATTTGTGATGATATTGTTATTGAATTGGTGTGTTAAATTGGTGTAAGAAATGGTGTTGATATTGTTGTTAATTTGGTGTGAGTTTGTGATGTGAAAATGTGATGAATTGTTGTCATTGTTGATTGGTGTTGATGTTGCAAATGTTGTTGTTGAAATGGTGTGAATTGGTGTTGATATTGTTGAGGTTTTGGTGTTGATAAATTGGTGTTGAAATTATCCAATTTAGTGAAGTTGATGAGATGAAATGTGATGAGGAATGATGATGAATTTGGAGTTGAGTTGGTGTAGTAAATGGTGTTTGGTTTGGTGTTGATGTTGTTAAAATTTGGTGATGAAAGTGTCATGAAAATGATGTTGTTTTGGGTGAAAAGATTAGGTGATGTAATGGGGAATTTAAGTGATGATTGTGTGAGTCAAAATGATGTTAATGATGTTGGTGTTGAGTGGCAAGGTTGTGTTTTGAAAATGGTTAAGTGTTGGAGTTGTGTTTGGTCAAATTTTGGGAAAATGATGTCAATAATTTTAGTGAGAATTGGTGTTGATTTCAATTATGAAAAATGGTCATAAAGAGTTGTGTTTTGCCTTAATGAAAATGGTAATTTTTGGTGGGAGTTGTTGTTGGAAAAATGGTTTCAATTTGGAAAAGGAAAAATGTACAAAGGAATCAAGTTTCAGCACAATTTGGTGTCTGGCGCGCAGTCTTGCGCGTGGCGTGGCGCAACCATTGCGCGTGCCCTTGCGCGCCGTGCTGTGGCGCGCAGGTGCTGTCCTGTTTAGTCAAAAACTTCTGTGAGTCTTGCGCGTGGTGTAGCGCGCCAAGTTGTGGCGCGCAAGTTGGCGCGTAGGTTGGGCTGTCAATTGTCAAAATCTTCTGATTGTGTCGCGCGCGAAGTGACGCGCCAGTCTGGGACGCGCAATGTGACGCGCAGCTGTTTCTTCAAATTTTGTGAAAATTGTTTTACTTATAACTTTTGATCCGGGAGTCCGTTTTAGGTGATCTAGCATGCGTTGCGAAGCTTGTGACGCGAACTATTTAAAAATGTAGTTTGTTCTGGGTTTTGTGAAAGTTATCACACTGAAAACATTTGGGAAGTTGTGTTGTCGTATAGTGTGTATTGTGGGAGTTATAGCACTCCGAAGTGGGAATTAGTCGGTGAGTCGAACAAGTAAGTTGTTGTGAAGTTAAAAATGAACCTAGAGATGTAAAATGAATTAGTGACGAAGATTGTCAGTGTTGAGGTTAGGCGCCTCGTGTGGGCGCCAGTGCCTGTGTTGGCGGTATACAGAGTTCGGGGGA
>JAZUIR010000129.1:0-5096 GCA_045642305.1 Oscillospiraceae bacterium
CCTTTAATTGTTCAATTGCAGCCGGTCTATAAACGTCACACGCAACCAACATAGGCCTATGACCCTTTTTAATATAGTAGCGAGCCAACTTAGCACAGTGAGTGGTCTTACCGCTTCCCTGCAAACCACAAACCATGATAAGAGTTGAACGATTCGACGCAAAATTTAAATCAAAATTGCTGTTTTTTGAACCCATCAACTCACTAAGCTGCGAATTCACTATCTTTATCCCCTGCTGACCCGGCGTTAAGCTTTGCAACACCTCAACGCCAACTGCCAACTCACTAACTCGATCTATAAACTTCTTCACAACACCATAGTTAACGTCAGCTTCAAGCAAAGCCAACTTTATTTCGCGCATAACAAAACGAACATCGCCCGGAGTTAACTTGCCTTTAGAACGAAGTCTTCTAAAAATGCTAGAAATTTTATCCGACAAACCTTCAAAAATCAACCTTGTTCCTCCAACAAAAATTAATCTTTAAACCCAAACAACATACATCCATGATCCATATTGTAGACTAAACTTCAAAAAATGTCAAGACATTTTTTCGATTAAAATCCAAATCACGTCCACTACACATTATTTTCTGAGAAACACATCTAATAAACTCAAAAACCGACGGTCTGTTCTCATAAACCTTTTCACTATTTAAATAATACTTTTGCAAAACTTCAAACTTTACATCACGCCAAACCGCCTCAATAACATGCCTCATACACCTATCAATATTCATAGAACTTGTCTTGTAATGATCTGCTAAAGACTTATAGATATCTTTAGTAATATAGACGTTAGGATTTCTAATATACATCTCAATTGCATCCACAATATATTTATAACCAGTAAGATATGGAAACACGCCTATATTTTTTAAATAATCAGCAATCTTAAAGCGAGTTGACAACAACAAATATGAATCCGTTCTAGGAAACATAATCAACGAACTAAGCCCCAGACACACCTTCTCTATCCAATCCATCACCAGATCATTACTATAATCATTCGACTCCTTACAAAAAATCTTGAAACTGCCATGCACTCTAACATGATTCATCAAACGCACAATCCTACGTTTTAAAATCAAAATAATATATGGCAAACTAAAACTACAATCACAAAGTCTATATAACAAACTCATGGCTGAATCCTTGCTGTTTTCTATGAATAACAAAACTATACAATTTCTATGATTTATCAAAAAACTCCTTATTTGTTCAACACCTAAATTTTTTAAACGCATGGTAGAAACTCTATTTGAACAATAAAATTTCGCAATCAAATCATCATCAATTTCGGGCTCATTTGTGAAAAACAGTAAACTAGTTTTATCCAAATTAAACTCTCCTTTAGACATCCAAATTCAAACATCCAAAATTTTTAAAAACTTCCACGCAACAGCAAAACTTAAAACAACATCCTCAAAAATCAAAAACCAACTTTATTTCTCAACGCCTTCTCCACGTTCCATCCTGCAAAAATCAACAATTCCTATGCTACCACCCAAATCCTTTTCAACCTTTTTAACATAATCCAAAATTGTCAACTCACTATCTTTAACATATTTTTGATTTAACAAGCAAACTTCCTCATAGAACTTGTGAATTTTTCCATCAACAATTTTCTGAATAATATTTTCAGGTTTTTTAGAATCTGCCATCTGCTGCTTTAAAATATGCTTTTCCTTTTCCAAAACCTCGGCAGAAACTCCGTTTGAATCCAAATATTGTGGACAAGCTGCCGCAATATGCATCGCAACATTCTTTCCAAATTCCAAAAACTCGGGCTTTTGAGCCAGATCTGTTTTAAATTTAACCATAACTCCAATTTTTCCGCCACCATGAACATAGGTTGCAAGCGTTCCATTCATCAGATCAAACCTTCTAATTTGAATGTTTTCACCTAAAACAAAAATTTCGTTCCTAAGCGCCTCATCAACACTCGAATTTTCCCCACTCACATTACATTTTTTCAATTCTTCCAAATCTTTCGGAGAATTTTCAAGAATTGTTTCTGCTATTTTACAAACAAACTGCCCAAATTTTTCATTACGAGCAACAAAATCAGTTTCAGAATTAACCTCAACCAAAACTCCTAAATCTCCCTTAACTTTGGCATAAACAACTCCTTCAGCAGCGACTCTGTCGGCCTTTTTAGAAGCCGTCGCAATACCTTTTTCACGAAGCACATCAATTGCCTTTTCCATATCGCCCTCTGCTTGTGCCAACGCATCTCTACAATCCATAATACCAACACCAGTTTTTTTTCTAAGCAACTGAACATCTTTAGCAGTAAAACTTGCCATAAAACAATTTCCTCCACTTTTTAAATCATAATAAAAATCAAAAGCACAGCCTAAAAACTAATTTTGTTCAGCTGATTCAGGCTTTCCATCATCTTGAGCCACGCCGCCTTCAGCCGAATCATCAACACCACTATCTGCAACATCCTGATTCAACTGCTTAGCCTCCAAAACAGCTGTAGCAATAACTCCAGTTATTAACTTCACCGCACGAATAGCATCATCATTTCCCGGAATTACATAATCTATTTCATCAGGGTCACAATTCGTGTCAACAATAGAAACAATAGGAATTTTAAGCTTCCTAGCCTCTAAAACAGCAATTCTCTCCTTTTTAGGATCAACAACAAAAAGAGCAGCTGGCAATTTTTTCATGTTTTTTATTCCGCCGAGAAATTTTTCTAGTTTTTCTATTTCAAGATTTAATTTTGTAACTTCTTTCTTCGGCAACAAATCAAAAGTACCATCTTCCCTCATTTTCAAAAGCTTATAAAGCCGATCTATTCTAGTTCTTATAGTTTTAAAATTCGTCATCATGCCGCCAAGCCAACGAGCATTAACATAGTGCATATTGCAACGACAAGCCTCTTCTTTTATCGATTCACTAGCCTGCTTTTTAGTGCCGACGAACAAAATTTCTCCACCTTCACTAACCACTTTGCTCACAAAATTACACGCATTTTCAAGTTCAGGAACGGTTTTTTGCAAATCAATAATATATACACCGTTTCTTTCTGTGAAAATATAGGGTTTCATTTTAGGATTCCAACGCCTAGTTTGATGGCCAAAATGAACCCCTGCCTCCAATAATTGTTTCATAGTAACCACTGCCATTTTAAAAACCTCCAGTTAGTCCTCCACATATGATATTCAACCTAAAAGAACCGCCTAAGCAATCTCCACTTTCAGCAAAACATATGTGTGTGAATTATAAAATTAATTTAATACACCGTACTAAAACTACCATAAAAATTTAAATTTTGCAACCAATTTTCAAAAAAGTTAAAAAAATAACAAAATTTTAATCAAACCATAATTTCTCATATTCGTGTTTAACCGGCCGAGTCATCAACCTGCCTATTGCAGTTTCAGCATTTTTTCCAAGATATAAAATTTCATATAGCTCGCCTATTATAGGCATAGAAACCTCAAGTTTTTTCGCTAAATTAAAAGCAACCTCAGTTGTATAATAGCCTTCAACAACCATTTTAACTTCACTCAAGGCCAAGTTAACGCTAAATCCTTGTCCAATCAAAAAACCTGCCTTGTGGTTTCTGCTATGGCAACTTATACAGGTTACAATCAAATCACCTACTCCAGAAAGACCAGCAAAAGTTTGGCTTTTTGCACCCAATTTAACTCCAAGCCTTCCTATTTCAACAACTCCTCGAGTCATAAGAGCAGCCTTTGCATTTTCACCCAAATTCAAACCATCACAAATTCCAACAGCCAAAGCTATGCTGTTTTTTAAAGCTCCCCCTATTTCAACTCCAACCATGTCATCACTAACATATATTCTAAAAATTGATGAACTAAAAACTCGCTGCAAATTTTCAGCAAGCCTTAAATTTTTTGAAGCAATCACCACAGTAGTTGGAACAAATCTCGCAATTTCTTCAGCATGCGACGGACCCGACAACGCAGCAAAATTAACGTTTTCACCAAGTTCATCTATTATTACTTCTGACATCCTTTTAAAACTATTTTTTTCCAAGCCTTTTGCGACATTAACAACAACACAATCGCTTTTTAAAAAATTCTTCACCATTCTAGCAACATTTCGCACAAAAGCCGATGCAACAGCAAAAAAAACATAATCAGCGCTGACAATTTCGTTCAAATCGGTTGTTAACTTAACTTCAGAAAAATCTAATTCTATTCCTGGAAGAAATTTTTTGTTCTCACCAAATTTCAACAGATCATATATTTCTTCCTCAACCGCCGACCATAAAACAACTTCAAAATCTTTATTTCTTGAAAATAGTCTGCACAAAGCAATTCCAAAACTTCCCGCACCCAAAACCGCAATTTTTCTTTTCATTTAAACTTCACCTTCCAATTCGAGGTTCTTTTCCGCTGAAAATTCTATTAATGTTAAATCTATGTTTAAATATTATTATAAAAACAAGCAATGTCGATTTTATTGTTATTAAAACCCATAACCAAAATTCTAAACCAGAAAAACCTAAACCAATCAAATTAAATTTAAAAAACCAATAAATAGAACTAAAAACCAAGAAAAACATTGCCACAACAACCGAAGCTAACGACACTATCTTGAAAACCAACACAAAAAACAAAAAAATCAGAACCACAACCAAAAAAATTCTGTAATCAATAATCAAAATCGAACCTGCAGCCGTTGCAATTCCCTTACCACCCTTAAATTCATAAAACACAGGAAAAATATGACCCAAAACACCTCCAAACAACGCAACATATTGCAAATCAACAAAAAACAAATTATAAAATCTATCATGTTGTTCATTCAAAAACAGAAAAAAAATAATATTGAAACAACTAACCGCAAGCACGCCTTTTAAAAAATCACATAAAAAAGTTAAAAGAGCGGCCTTTTTTCCAAATGTTCGCAACATATTCGTCGTTCCAGCATTACCACTACCATAATCTCTAACTTCCTTTTTAAAAAAAGCATGCGAAATCAAAATCGAAGAATTAACACTACCTAATCCATAACTAAACATAAAAATCAACAAAAAAATCAAAACTGCTGAAAAAATCGACATTTAATTAACTCCTGAAAATAAAACAAAATATTTCAAACCACAAAAC
>JAZUIR010000130.1:0-2911 GCA_045642305.1 Oscillospiraceae bacterium
TTTATAATATATAAAGATGATAGGGATATTTTCAAGTTTAGATTAGACTTGAATAGCCAGAACAGCCTAAGTTGTTTGATTGAGCGTTTGGTTTTGATTTTTTTAGAGAGTAAGCCGAAAACGCTTGACATATATCATCAATTTTGCGAGGAGTTTTAGTTGAAAAATGAGCGGTAGTTTTGATAGAAGCTTGCATATTTTAGAATTTGATCGGGTGCTTAAAAAATTGGCGGAATTTGCATGTTTTAGTGAAACTAGAAATTTGATTTTGCAGATACAACCAATAACTAATTTGCAGATGGTGAAACAAAAAATTGAAGAAACCGACGAAGCAGTTTCCCTATTGCAGCGAAGTGAGGGTGTTGATTTTTTTGAGGTTGAAAATCCGAGCAAAGTTTTGAAATTTGCTCAAACTGGCAGTTGTTTAACTCAAGTTGCGCTTTTAAATATAGGTTTGATTATGAAACAAACGAGATTGCTTTTGAATTATTTTGATCGCATTAAAAATTTTGTTGACAAATTAAAACGCTATTTTTCAGATTTTGTGCAGATCGATTCGCTTGAAAATCAAATTTTAAAAAAAATAGTTTCGGTGGATTATATTGCTGATGATGCTAGTGAAAATTTGAGTATGATTAGAAAAAATATTTTAGCAAAAAAAAATAGAATTAAGTCTGTTTTGAATGAATATGTTAAAAGTTCGCAGAAAAAATATTTACAGGACACTATAATTTCAATAAAAAATGGCAGATATGTTTTGGCGGTTAAGTCGCAGTTTGCTGGTCAGGTTCCAGGTTTGGTGCAGGATATTTCGGCCAGCAAAGCGACTGTTTTCGTTGAGCCAACTGAAGTTGTTAATGTGTGTAATGATCTTAAAATTTTGCTGGCTAGTGAACAGCAAGAAATAGAATCTATTTTGAGAAATTTAACCGCAGTTTGTCTTGATCACAAACTTGCAATAGAGAAAAATTATTCAGCAATGATTAGACTTGATCTAGTTTTTGCACGAGCAAAACTTGGGTTTCAAATGAAGGCAACAAAGCCTGAAATTTCATCGGATGGGTCAGTAGTTTTAAACAAGGCTCGTCATCCGTTGATTGACCCTGAAGTTGTGGTTCCAATTGACGTTAGGCTTGGTGGAAAGTATAGGAATTTAATAATTAGTGGGCCAAACATGGGAGGTAAAACTGTTGCGTTAAAAACAATAGGGCTTTTAAGTTTGATGGTAATGTGTGGGTTACTGGTTCCGGTTTCTGAGTCGAGCAAAATTTCAATTTTTAGAAAAATTTTGGTTTTGGTGGGTGATGAACAAAGCATTGAGAATTCGCTTTCTACTTTTTCAGCACATATTAAAAATTTGGTTGAAATCTTAAGGGTTGTTGACAACAAATCATTGGTTTTGATTGATGAAATCTGTAGTGGAACTGATCCGCAGCAGGGGTCGGCTCTTGCAATTTCAGTTGTTGAAGATTTGTGCAATAAAGGCGCTTGTTTTGCTATTACCACGCATTATACGCAGCTTAAGTTTTTTGCGTTAGACAACGAATTTATGGAAAATGCTAGTTTTGAGTTTGATGAGAATTTGTTGGTTCCAACCTACAGGCTTTCTATTGGTTCGTTTGGCCAGTCGAGTGCGTTTCAAATTTCTAAAAAAATTGGTATATCAGATCAGATTATTCAAAGAGCGAGGCAGCTTGTTTCTGATCAGCGGCTTGAATTTGACAGGGTTATTGAGCATTTGAATCGGCTTAGATCGAAATATGAAAAAAAGTTGAAGGCTCAGCAGAACAAGGTGGATCAACTAAACGAGTTGAAGGCCGAACTTGAGTTAAAAAAAAGTAAACTCAAAAAAACAGCACAAATTTATCTTGAAAATGCAAAGAATCAGGCAATAAATATGTTAGATTCGGTTAGAGTTCAAGCCAATGTTTTAACCGGTGAACTTAAGCAGTTGAAGCAGCAGTCGGCGGCGGCGGCGGCGGATGAGTTAAATTTAAAAAATTCAATTGACAGGGCAAAATCAATTTCTAAAAACGCAATGAGTGGGTTGTTTAAGAAATTTAACTTTTCTTTAAATGATGGAAAATATTATGATGAAGATTATAGGTTGTCTAAAGAGCTGGAAAAAGGTGATGAGGTTTTAATATGTGATTTAGAAAAGAAGGGTGTTGTTCTATGTGGGGTGGACAAGCATGGAAAAGTTTTAGTTGAAATTGGCAGTATGAAAACTCGTGTTGAAATAGGTCGGCTTAGGTTGATTAAGTCTGTTTCAGATGTTGTTGAAAAAAAAGCTAGACTTGATGTTTCTAAATCGGTTGTTGGAAAAAAGCAAAGACAGGTTCAAAATAGTGTGGATTTGCGGGGGCAAACTGCTATGGATGCAATCTTTATGTTAGATCGCGCAATAGATAGTTGTGTTTTGAGCAATGTTTCGGTTTTGACGGTGATTCATGGCAAGGGGACTGGAGTTTTGCGTAAGGCCGTTTTCAGGCATTTGAAGAATCACACAAGCGTTAAAACACATCGCCTTGGTGGCTACTATGAAGGTGGTGACGGGGTTACTATTGTGGAATTGTGACGTCCAAAAAGCTTTTAAATGATCAAACATATTAAAATTGTTTTTGTGTAAAAGTTTTTAATTTAAGTGATCAGATATAAAAGATTAATCGTTAGGTTTAATAAATTGGATAAAGTTAAAATTTTGTTTGTAATGTGCTATTTTTATTTCTAAACTTGTGATTTTGGAGAGATTAATCATAAGTGGGTCTATGTTTTTAAAAATATGGTTGGGTTTTTTAGAATGTTTAATTATAGTGGTTTCAAAAATTCAGTTAATTCGTATTTTTAACATTAATCAATAGTTAGGAAAATAAATTTGAGCAAAAATTTAAATATTTATTGTAAAAATAAA
>JAZUIR010000131.1:0-9576 GCA_045642305.1 Oscillospiraceae bacterium
TCTGGTCTTATTCCAATGATAACCTCTCTGTTTATGTAGTCTTTAAGGTTTTGATTGGAGTTTTTGTTTGGAAGTGTAACAACCAAATTACCGATTTTTACTGCAAATTGATCGCTTTCTTTTAGCACTTTCGCATTTAAAAAATTCATTTGAGGTGTTCCAATAAACCCGGCAACAAAAATGCTATTTGGTTTATCATATAGATCTTGTGGTTTTGCAACCTGCATTATCTTTCCGTTTTTCATTACTACAATGCGATCGCCCATAGTCATTGCTTCGGTTTGATCATGTGTAACATATATAAAAGTTTTGCCCAAAACCTCGTGTAATTTTGAAATTTCTGCTCTCATGTGGTTTCGCAATTTAGCATCAAGATTCGACAGTGGTTCATCTAGGAGAAAAACATCAGCGTCACGAACCATGGCCCTTCCAAGCGCCACTCGTTGCCTTTGCCCACCAGAAAGATCGCTCGGTTTGCGATCGAGATATTGCGTTATGTCTAGAATTTTGGCTGCTTCGTTTATCTTTTTTTCTATTTCATTTTTAGGCATCTTCTTCAACTTTAACCCGAATGCTATATTGTTGCGCACTGACATATGGGGGTATAGCGCATAGTTTTGAAACACCATCGCTACATTTCTTTCTTTAGGTTGAACGTTGTTGATTAGTCTTTCGCCAACATATATTTCGCCGCCAGAAATTTCTTCAAGGCCAGCTAACATTCTTATGGTTGTTGACTTACCGCAACCTGATGGACCTACAAAAACAACGAATTCTTTGTCTCTGATTTCCAATGTAAAATTTTCAACAACTGTTTTTTTCTTGTCATATGTTTTGTTAACGTTTTTAAATGTAATGTCAGCCATAATAATGATCCTTTCTTGAATCTTTCTTTAGTTTAGTTTATGTTTTTTATGTTTTTCTTCTTAATTTATGTTGCAATATATCACAATGATGATTGATGAGGTAACAAACAGTGTGCTAGTGTGTGGAAACAAATTTTCGAAAACTATTAAAAAGTCGCTAAAATATTTTTTTAGAGCTTCTAAATTAACTTAAAATCAATTTTATAGTGTTGAAAATATGTTGAAACAATAAACCAGAACATGAGAGCATTATACCATTCAAATTAGAATAAAACAAGTGTGTGGAGAACATTTTTTTTAAATTTGGTTTCTTTTATAAAAATTTGAATTTATTTTGCTTATAGGGAATAAGAATGTTTGTGTGATTATAATCCATCATTTAGGTTTTATATAAGTGGGTTCTATATAGGCTGTGAATTTTATTTGTGTTTCTCAAAACATTTTTAAATTTTTGTTGTATTTGTCGCATTTGTGTCGTATTTTTTTTGTTTTTATTTAAAATTTATGTTTTAACTTATTGACAGTCGATTTGTTTGTGTGTATAATGTCACTAAACGTGGATGATTAGTGTTTGTTGTTGCCGTTATTTTTTATCCTCACTACAATAATTGGTTTTGCCACAACTTTGATTAACAATTAATTGCGAGGTTAAGTGATTTCAATGAACAAAAATAATTTAAAGTTCTGGTTTTTTCTGTTGCCGGCTCTGTTGAGTTTCACGATTGTTGTGATTATTCCGATGTTTCTAGGTTTTGGTTATGCATGCACCGATTGGAATGGTGTCAGTTCTAAGTTTAATTTTGTTGGGTTAAGAAATTTTGTTCGAATATTTACAGGTGACCCTCATTTTTTACATGCACTGGCTTTCACTTTCGGAGTTGCTATTTTCACAATAATCTTGGTTAATGTTGTTGGTTTAGCGCTTGCGTTTTTCGTTACTCAAAAGTTTAGGGGAGCAAATTTTTTGCGCGGTGTTTTTTTCATGCCAAATCTAATTGGTGGTTTGCTTTTGGGTTTCACGTGGAAGTTTATATTCATCGACATATTTTCTGCTGTAGGTAGGCTTTTTGGTTTTGGTTTTCTAGATGGGTGGCTCACTAATATGCAGACTGGCTTTTTTGGAATAATAATTCTTAATGTTTGGCAGATGTCTGGGTACATGATGATAATATACATTGCGCAGTTGCAGCAGATTCCGATTTCGGTTAAAGAGGCTGCTAAGATTGATGGTGCTAGTCCGTGGCAAACTTTTTGCAAGATAACTTTTCCATTAGTCATGCCGGCGTTTACGATTGGAATGTTTTTGTCCATAGCTAATTCATTCAAGATGTTTGATCAGAATTTGGCTCTCACGAGCGGCGGCCCCTATCACTCCACTGAAATGCTTGCCTTGAACATATATAATACAGCATTTACCATGAATGAATCTGGGTATGCGCAGGCTAAGGCTATTGTGTTTTTGCTGATAGTTTCTGCTATAGGAATTACGCAGCTCATAATCACGAAAAAGAAAGAGGTTGAGATGTAGTTATGAGCAATCGAGTTTTGAGTGAGGGTGCAGTTGGTCTTTCTGGTCGCAAGATGATTAAGAAGTGTTTTCTATATGGATTTGGTGTTGTTTTGGGTTTTTTCTATCTTTTCCCGATTTATATTTTGGCTTTAAATTCATTTAAAACTCAGAGAGCCTTATTTCAGAATGTTCTGAATTTTCCTAATGTTTCAACTTTCACTTTAGACAACTATTCGAGCGCTTTTGAACGGCTTAAGTTTGTTCGATCTTTTTGCAATTCCCTATATATAACCATAATTTCTGTTGTGCTGATTTTGTTGGTTTCTGCTATGGCTGCTTGGGTTTTGGTGAGGTTCAAAACTAAAGTTAGCAGGGCGGTTTTCATAATGTTTGCAGCATCCATGCTTGTTCCTTTTCAGTGTGTTATGATTCCACTTGTTGTTGTATCAAAGAGGTTGGGTTTGATTAATCCTTTTGGTTTAATTTTTATGTATATTGGTTTTGGGGTTAGTCTGTCGATTTTGATGATGCATGGATTTATAAAGAATATTCCTAAGGAATTGGAAGAGGCTGCAGTAATTGATGGATGTAATGTTTTCCAGGTTTTTTTCATAATTGTTGTGCCGCTTCTAAGGGTTATTTTAATAACCGTTGCAGTTATAAACATAATGTGGATTTGGAATGATTTTTTGCTTCCGAGTCTCATAATAGGAGGAAAACAAGAATGGCTTACTCTGCCGCTTAAAACCTATAACTTTTTTAGTGAATATGCTAAAAGATGGGATTTGGCCTCGGCGGCTTTGGTGATGTGTATGATACCTGTTATAGTTTTCTACTTGTGGACTCAAAAATATATAGTAAAAGGGATAACTGAAGGAGCTATAAAATGATTTTTGTTGTGTTAACGAGATAAAAATATTGAAAATTTTTGTTTTTTGTAATATTTTTATTTTGTTGTGAATATTTCATTATTGGTTTTTGTTTTGTTTTCCATAGTTCTTGTTTTATTTCGTTTTTATTTCAATATAATCTATAAATAGTTCAGTGTACTATTAATTCGGTTTTTGTTTCTTAATTTTATGCTTAAAAATTTAAATATATTAACATATTTTTTTTGGGGGGTTAATTTATGTTTAAAATAAAAAAGTGGGTTATTTTGGTGTGTTCTGCGGTGGCTGTGACCGCGACGGTTTTTTCTGTTTTTTCCATGACTGGTTGTGGTGGCAAAAAAAAGGTTGTTGTTGCTAAGTTTCTTTCTCATATGCCTGAGAAGGATGATTCTTTCCAGAAACTTGTTAAGATGTTCAATGAAAAAAATGAAAAAGAAGGGTTCAAGGTTGAGTTGCAGTCTATTGGCGGCGGCGCTGATTATGTTGCCAACGCACAGTCGAAGCTTAATAGTGGTGATTTGACTGCTTTCATGGTTCAGGCTATGGGTGAGATGTATCAGTTCAGGGAGTATGCTGATGCAGAAGCTTTGAAGAATCTTTCCTTTTTGAAGAAGGCAAGAAAAGAGATTTTAGAATCTTACTCTGATGGGGCTAATTTGTGTGCGGTTCCGGTCGCTATTGAATATTATGGTTATCTTGTCTGGAATGACATACTTAAAGCATGTGGTGTAGATTCGACTAAGGTTAAAACTTGGGATGATTTGGTTGCTGCAACAGATGAAATTAATAAGAGGTTGAAGAGTGGCGAAATTCAGAAGAAGTTTCCGAGTATGAAAACTTCATGGATTTCTTTCCTTAAAGATGCTTGGGCATTTTGCAATCACACGTTCCATACCGTTACTCAGAAAGAATTTGGCAATGAGCTTAATGCACTCAATTCGACTGATTTTGAGTTTAAGTATGCTGATGATTTCAGAAAGATGGTTAGTTTCCAAACTGCTAATTCGGTTCCTGAAAAGTTTGGTGAACCTGATCAGGCCGGCCTTAATAAGCTTTTAGCTGTTGATTATTCTGCGGCGTTTGATCAGGCGTTTTTGAACAAATCTGCAGCTATTATCCAGATGGGCAACTGGGCGTTCCAGCAACTAACCAAGGTTGACCCGAGTTTGGCAAATGTTGATATTATTCCGTTTATTATGCCAGATGGATCAGAAGGTAAGTATGTAATGTTTGCTTCTCAAGGATTTATGGTTAATAAGAAGGCATCTAAAGAACAGAAAGAGGTTGCTGCTAAGTTCTTTGAATTTATGTATGCTCCCGAAAATCTGAAGTATCTGTGTGAGAGCATGAATATGATTTCGCCGTATGCAACAATTGAGGAATTGGAGCAAACAAAAGCTTTGAACCAGATCGATATGAGGGCGCTTAAAGATTTCCGTGAAGGCAAGTTCATGGTTGGAGGATGTGGATTGGTTAGAGGTGAAAAGCTAACCATGAATGTGCTGCAGAGTGGTCTACAAAAGTGGGTTGCTGCAGGTGAACCAGGAGATGGATTCAATAAGGATGTTGTTGAGCCGGTTAAGGTTGCTTGGAAGGAAATGGCTCCCAAAAAGCAGTAGTAGATGGTTGATTTATTTGATTTTACAGAATGATTATGTTTATGATGGGCTACTGTGCCCGTCATTTTTTTGTGTATTTGAGTATGATTTTTTGTTTGATGGAAACAATTTAGGGTGAATAATATTGTTTATTGTGGATTCAATGAATTTTTTTGATTTTTTTGTTGATTTTAAGAAATGTAGGTATTATAATTTGTTCAGAGGTGGTGATTGTTGTGAAGTCTAAAATGCTAGATCTGATAAAATTTGGAATGGTTGCATTGATCATGGGTTGCATTTTTTTGCGATGCGGGATTACTGCGGCCGATGTTGCGTCAAATGTTGCTAAGGCAGATATTTCGCTCAAGTATTCGACTTGTTTCACGACTCAGTCTCAGGAAAATTCTGTTGGTTTGGAGCCGAATCATCCTGTTCTTGTTGAAATTGAAGATTGTGATACGGCTAGTGGATATTCAAAGCGTGTTGAAATTGCTGATGTGCCTGACAATTTTAAGTTGAATTTTGTAAAGATTTGGCCTTATGGTTGTTCAAAAAAAGAAGGGGCTTCTTTTGTTTCAGCGGGTGTTGACAAAAACGGCAATGTTGGGGTAGACAAGAACAATTCTTGCAGTGAAATTAAGTTTAATTCACAGCAAGGTCGCTATGAGTTTTCGTTTAACCCGATTTTTGATGGTGAAGGGTCGAATGATTGGCAGGAAGGCGGTTTTGATTTTTTATTATCATTAACTGAGAAAAATGGAGATAGTGAGCAGGCGAGGCAATTAGAGCTTGCGGTTGCTAGATATGATTCATGGCGTGATGATGTTCGTTTGCAGCTTAGTGATAATGATGAGAATTGTAAATGGATCAAAAAGATTCAGATTACAGGTATTCCAGATGATGTAAAGTTACGCTATTTGCGTATTTGGCCGTTTAATTCCACCATGGTTGGTTCGTCGGTTTTTTCGCCTTCGTCGTCGCCTGTGGAGGATGATAAAACTGATATATCTGATGATTCGGAAAGCAGTGATATTAGGTTTGATGAAGCTAAAAATTGTTATGAGTTTTTGTTCAATCCTGTTCTTGATTGCGGAATTCACTGGGTTGATAATGTTGATGAGGCTAATCTCAACTTGAATGGGTTTAACGTTTTGGCGTTTTTGTGTAAAAAAAATGCTGATGGTTCGGAAGGTGAAGCAATACAGCCGTTGGAGTTTAAGGTTTCTAATGAAAATTTGAAACAACCTGCTAATTTGAATGAGTTAAAGAATTTTAATGTTGGCGTTACCAAGAACAATTTAGGAGAAGATTGTTTGGAAATAAAAGGATTGCCTGGAAAGGTTTCTGAGGTTTATGTTGACGATGTTTCTTGGAGCAGTGACGATGATAAGGTTCATGAACAGTGTGAACATGATGCTGGTGCGTTGGTTTCGCGTGATGAAGGGGTTTGTCTTGTCAGATTCGAGCCAAAAAGTCGAACAGATGGTTTGTATGATGCAGTGGTGAGTTTTTCGAATGATGAGGGTTATAGGTTTTTTCTGTGTAAACATTTTAGAATAAATTAAAGTTTGTTGTTTTTTAGGTGTTGTTTTATAATGAAGAAGTTTTTGTTATGTTCAGTTTTGTGCTTGTTGTTTGGTTGTAGCGGTGTCACATTTGCAAACGATGAAGGGTGTCGTCGTTGCAATGAGTCTGAAGTTTATAATTCTTGGGTGGCCGATGTTAGTGTGCAGTTGATTGATAATGACCCTGATTGTAAATATATGAAAAAATTGCGAATTTTTGGAGTTCCTTCTGAATTCGAAGTAAGTGATGTTGGCATATCTTTCGCGAGTGATGTTCATATGCGTTTTGGTGCAGTTTGGTCCATGAAGGGCGATTGTTGCGACGAGTTATCGAGTGAATTGATTTTTAACGCGGACGAAGAATGTTATGAGGTGAATTTTAATCCGCTTTTGAGCGATGGCACAAGATTTGATCATCAGGTTTTGGCTGAAAATTTGATGTTAAAAGATTTTGTTCATGTTAAGGTGTGGTTTCACAGGAAGGGTTTAGCAGATACAATTGATAGACGATGCCATGATCGGGATTTTCGTTCGGATGTTTTTTGTGCAAAAGTTCCAAATGATGGACTTAAAAATTCGAAGATTTTTTCTAATTTTGCTGGCATGAGGGTTGAAAGGGTTGAAAATGAAGGCAAAAGTTTCTTAAAGTTTGTTGGTGTGCCTGACGGAATAGAAGAAATATATGTTTCGGATGTGAGAGAGCGTGTTGATGGGGGAAAGTCAAATTTTAATGGGCCGCTGTTAGAAAATGTTATCATCAAAAAAAATAAGGCCGGGGAATTTATGACAAGTTTTAATCCTAAGGACAATGTTAATCACACCATAGATTTTAAGATGAGAGATTGCGATGGGTTTTATTATTTTTTCTGGTTAGATTTTAATGTTTAGGCTTGCTTAAAGTTATTTTTTAGGAGAGCTGAATTTTGAGGAATTTGGTTTTGAGGTTCACGTGGGTTTTGTTATTGTTAGGTTTGCTGTTTAACTTTTCTGCATTTGCTAATGAAAATTTTGATGATCGTAGGCTTGTTAATGTTGCAGGAGTTGAAGGTTGTGAACAGTGGCAAAAAGGTGTTAAATTAAAGCTTAGCGATGCTGAAGATGATTGTAAATTTCTTAAAAAAATTGAAATTTTTGGTATTCCTGATGAGTATTTTGTTGGAGAAATTCATATTGAATCGTTAGCGGGTTCTGGTGAAGAATTAGTAGCATTTAGTGATGAAATTTGTTTAGATAAAAATAAAGATGTGAACTTCGATCGGTATATGTGCAGTCCTGTTAGTTTTGATGCGGACAGAAAGTGCTATGAGGTTTTGTTTAATCCTTCTTTGTATTACGATATACGGGTTGAAAAGGATTATTTGGATTTGTCTGGTTATTTTGTGCGGGTGTTGTATAAAAAAAGAGCAAGTTCTGATTCGTTAGGTGATGGATTTTGTTTGAAATTTGAAGTTTCCAATGAAGGTTTGAAGCGGCCTAGTGGTTTTGAAGAGCTTAAGAATTTTGCTGTTGATTATGATGCGCAGCGCGGCAGTGTTAGGGTTAAAGGAATTCCTCATGGGGTGAGTTTGTTGTGTTTGGAAGAGTTATATCCTAAGTTAGAATGTGATGATAGTGAAGGTTTGAGAGGCGTTATTGCTAGTAGAGATGAAGGTGATGGTAATTTTTATTTTAAATGTAGGGTGAAAAATAGCGGGGAACAATTTGGAAGTTTTTATTTTATTGATGATTTTGGTTTTAAGGTGAGCTTAGGTTGCTGTTTTGACGTTTAATTTTGTTTAAAATTCCATTTTTGTACATTTTTTAATAAATTGACTTGTTGTAAATAATGGTTATAATTAATATATGGGTGTGATTTAATTTGCACTCGTTTTTTCGTTGTTAAAAGTGTTTAAATCAAATTTGTTTAAAGGAAGTGATAGTGTTATTGAAAGAAGAAAAGTTTAAGCTTAAAATATTTCTAAATCTGCTTACGTTTTTAGCTTTGATTTTGGTTTTAGTTTTTTGTTTTTTATTTAATCTTGTTTTCTGCGGTTCAAAAAAGACTTATTCAATAGAATTAAATAATGTGAAGTTCGAAGTGGCCAAGCCCCATGATTTGAAAGATGTTGTTATTCTTGATGCTGGTCATGGCTATAGTGATGGCGGAGGTGGTCGCGACGGTGTGTTTGAATATATTCCAAATGCTCAATTAATATATAAAATAGCTAATATGTTGGTTGATACTGGTTTTTTTGAAGTGTACATAACTCATCCGTTAAATTATGCTGGTAGAGATTTGAAGTTTGATGTGGTTAAAAACCCTAATCATGAGTTTGTTCATGTTATTCTACCTGAGATTAAACCTGATTTGGGGAAAAAAAATTTGGTGGGTTTAAAGAACTATTCAAAAACATATAGGGCAAGTTTTGTTAAAGAAGTTATGAGTAGTGTGGTTGATAGTTTAAAAAAATCTCGCAGCAAAATATATTCAATGAGTATTCATCATAATTGTGCAGGTGATAATGTTGAAACCAATTCAAATGGCAGTGCTGTGATTCCTGCTGGAATGCGAACGTTCTATTGCACGAATTCTAGTTGTGAAGCTTATCGTGAAAATAGTATGAAGTTTTGTAATATGGTTTTAAAATATTGTTCAAAGTTATATGGTGTTTCCACTAGTGATTTTTTAGTTCGAGGCAACATTTTTTTTGTGACTCAAATTCATTGTCCGGCAATTTTGTGTGAGGTTGATTTTATTGATAATATGCAGCGTCAGAAACTGATTCTGGATGATCGACATCAAAACAGAATGGCACGTGGAATAAAAAATGCAATAATGGAAATTTACGGATATGATGTTCGATGGGCCAAGGTCAGTTTTAAAAAAATAGTTGTTGATGATGGGTTTAATTTGAAGTTTACTGTTCAAAATTTGCCTAAAAACGTTGAAAAGCTTAGGTTTGCAGCCTACGGAGCGGTTAACGATGGCAAAGGAAATTCACTATGGAAGGATGCAAATTTAGATTCAGATGGTAATTGGAACATTGAATTTAAGATTCCAAAAAATTGTTCTGGAAAGTTTTTTGTTGATGTCTATGGCGAGGTGGATGGTAAACAAGTTTTTATTGATTCGGATTTTGATGAATTTGAATTGAATTAACCAAAAAA
>JAZUIR010000132.1:0-13187 GCA_045642305.1 Oscillospiraceae bacterium
CTTCTAAATTTTTAAAATATCCTGAAATATATGACTAAATGTTAATTTTGCTTAAAATATCCTAAACATCCAAATCTATATCACTTCAACCGCCTAATTTCGTTCGTAAACTCGTCAATTGTTGAAAATTCATAATATACCGAAGCAAACCTAATATAGGCTATCACATCAACGCTTTTTAGCCGCTTCATGACCAGTTCCGCTATTTTGCTAGAATGAACCTCTTGCACAAACACATTCAAAATTTCAGTTTCAACCTCACTAACAATATTACGCAAAACTTTCAACTCCAATGGCCGTTTACCACACGCCCGAAGAATCATAGCAAGCAATTTTTCACGATCAAATTTCTGCCTAGCGCCGCTTTTTTTAATCACAAAAAGCGGTATGGTTTCAACAAATTCGTAGGTCGTGTAACGAAACCCGCATTCTAAACACTCGCGTCTGCGCCTAATAGATCTATTATCTGTCGTCGACCTAGAATCTACAACGCAACTCTTTTTCGATTTACAATTAGGACAAATCAATAAAAAACCCCCTAAAGTTGATTAATCACCTAACCGCACAAACCAACCTCATCGTCGTCACCTACAATCTTCAATCTTAATAAACCTGCAATATTGTGCGTTAAAAATATTAATTCTGCCCAACACATAGCATGGCCGCTCCAACTAAACCGGCATCATTTTTTAGCCTACACATTTCAACACGACAACGATTCTGCGAATTTTTAGCATAATCATAACATTTAACAAATTCCTGTAAAGGATCAAGCAAAAATCTGCCTTCCTTACTTATTCCTCCGCCTATGCACACAAGTTGTGGCTGAAAAATATTCACGACATTAACCACTCCTTCACCCAAATCACTCAAAAATTTTCTCTTAACCCTAATCGCGGTAGCATCTCCTTGCCTGGCAACATCAAACGTAATTTTTCCACTCAATTTTTTCCTACCATCGCAATACTGCCAAAGTTTACTATTTTTGTTGCGTTCCATAAACTCCCTAGTTGTTCTTAAAAGCCCGGTTGCCGATGCATAGGTTTCAAAACAACCTCGTCTTCCACAATTACAAAGCCTACCCCCTTTTTTTATTATCATATGACCTATCTCACCGCCACAGAAATTAAACCCACTATATATCTTACCGTTAATTACTATGCCTCCTCCTATTCCTGTGCCCAAAGTTAGAAGAACCATCGAACTAAGATTCGGCTCAACTTTTTTTCGATAGAAAAATTCCCCCAACGCTGCTGCATTAGCATCGTTTTCTATACTAACCCGCTTTTTTAAAATATCTTGCAGCATAACAGCAAGCGGTTCATCGTGATAATTAAAATTACACGAATATTTTACCATTTTAGCCGCCGCATCAATAAAACCCGGAATCCCTATTCCAACACTTTCAATTTCGTCAAACTTAAGCCTCGCCTTCTTAATGGCAACAAAAACCAGGTCAGCCATGTCATTTGCAAGCCTTTCTGAAGATTTTGGCAAATTCGTCTTACAGCTAACCTTCGAGGAAATGTTCAAATCTTCATCCAGAACCGCCGCCACTATGTTCGTTCCTCCCAAATCAATTCCAACATAATGTTTCATTTAAAATTAATTCCTCCAAAAAACAATTGAATTTCCATTTTGTGTAAATAATTTGAAAAAAATAAAGATTTTATCGATGAATTTGTTTAAAAAAAATGCCAAAACTTAATTTACACAGTTCCATCATCAAACCACAAAGAACTATAAACTCAAAGGGGCAACTTTTTAAATGTTCATTAATAAAGTTAAAATAAGCGGAATAAACACGCTAAATCTAAAAGTTTTGACTGAAAAAGAAAAAAAAGAACTCCTAACAAAAATTAAAAACAACGAAGACGTGAAAAATTCACGTGAAAAATTAATTAAAGGCAACCTAAAACTGGTTCTGAGCGTTATCCAAAGGTTTTCATCGAGAGGCGAAAACATGGACGACTTATTTCAGGTTGGTTGCATAGGCCTCATAAAAGCAATAGACAGATTCAACATTGACCAAAACGTTCACTTTTCAACCTACGCTGTTCCAATGATTCAAGGTGAACTCCGACGGTATATTCGAGATTACTGCAGTATAAGAGTTTCAAGATCACTTCGCGACATAGCCTACAGGGCAATAAAAGTTAAAGAAGCCTTCATTTGCAAACACAATCGCGAACCCACGTTCAATGAAATAACCAAAGAAATGAAAGAACCAAAAAAAAATGTCTTAATGGCACTGGAAGCAATAATAGAACCAATTTCGCTTAACGAACCTCTCTATTGCGACTCAAACGACACAATATATGTTATGGATCAGATAGGCGACAAAACAAGCGACGATAATTGGCTAAACAAAATTTTGATCAAAAAAGCAATAGCCGACCTGAACAAACGCGAAAAAAGAATTCTATCGCTAAGATTTTTATCAGGAAAAACCCAGGTTGAAGTTGCAAAAGAAATTGGAATTTCACAAGCGCAGGTCAGCCGACTCGAAAAAACTGCTCTAAAATCAATCAAATCGCAAATTCTAGATTGATAAAACTAAAAAACACAATTCAAACCGGCTCAAAAATTTTACAAATTAAAATCATCAAAAGAACATCTAGCGAAACCCGAACCAAAAATTTCAACCAACCTGACCAGATTTCTTCAAAAAATTCAACAAACCTCCAGCAAGAATTATCTGCCTTTCATTATCCGAAAGATTATGATTCACTCTAACTATTCTGCCACTTTTAATGTTTTTAAATTCAACCTCGCTGCCTTTTTTAATCGACAAAACCAAATTCAAAACTTCAAACTCATCACCAAGATTTAGAACATCATAATCAGCAGGGTTTTTAAAAGTTAGAGGCAAAATTCCACAGTTAATTAAATTGGCTTCATGAATTCGCGCAAAACTTTTAGCAACAACAGCCCTAACCCCCAAATATAGCGGCACTAGAGCAGCATGCTCCCGCGAAGAACCCTGGCCATAGTTCAAACCAGCAACCACAATCGAATTCTCGATTCTTTGAGCCCTCTTTGCAAATTCCGGATCAACTATTTCAAAACAAAACTGCGACAAATAAGCTATATTTGAACGATATGGCAATATTTTAGCTCCAGCCGGCATGATGTGATCAGTTGTTATGTTGTCGCCAACCTTTAAAGCAACTTCCACATTTAAGTTTTTAGTGATAGGCCTGCCAACAGGAAACGGTTTAATGTTTGGGCCCTTAACAACATTCAAATTTTTGGCTTCTTCCACTCCTGCCGGTTGAACAAAAAGATTATTGTTTTCGGCAAACTTTTCAGGAAAACTAAACTTAGGCAATTCTTCAAGTTTTGTTGGATCACTCAAAACTCCACAAACTGCGCTTAATGCAGCAACTTCAGGCGACACCAAATATATTTTAGCGTCTGCTGTTCCACTTCTTCCTAAAAAATTCCTGTTAAAAGTTCGAAGCGATACCCCGCCAGAACCCGGCGACTGACCCATCCCAATGCAAGGTCCACAAGCGCACTCCAAAACCCTTGCCCCAGCGTCCACCATGGAATTCAAGGCCCCATTCGACGCCATCATTGAAAGAATCTGCCTCGAACCAGGAGCAACAACCAAGCTAACATGATCAGCAACTTTTTTGCCCTTCAAAATTTGAGCCACCTTCATCATGTCGGAATAAGACGAATTAGTGCACGAACCAATGCACACCTGATCAATCTTCAACCCTGCCAAGCTTTCAACCGTTTCAACATTATCGGGAGAA
Source organism: Oscillospiraceae bacterium (assembly GCA_045642305.1). Classification (GTDB taxonomy): domain Bacteria; phylum Bacillota; class Clostridia; order Oscillospirales; family Ruminococcaceae; genus RUG12519. The sequence goes on from JAZUIR010000132.1 coordinate 3,765, forward strand.
TGCGGACACGCAACCATTGGAGTTAACCTGCTCAAATCAATTTCAAGCTCTTCATCATAAACCGCATCAGAATCAGATTTTATCTCAACCCAATCATTTTTGCGACCCTGTGCCGCCAAAAACTCAAGCGTTTTTGAATCAGAAGGAAAAATTGAAGTTGTGGCTCCAAGCTCAGCTCCCATGTTTGCAATCGTCGCCCTTTCAGGAACCGACAAACTCAAAACCCCGTCTCCACCATATTCAATTATTTTACCGACTCCGCCTTTAACCCCCAAAATTTGCAAAATCCTAAGAATAACATCTTTGGCGCTAACCCAAGGCTGCAAACTGTTGATTAAATTGACTCGAACTATTCTTGGCATGGTAATAGAATATGCTCGACCGGCCATGGCGCAAGCAACATCAAACCCGCCAGCTCCAAACGACAACATGCCAACTCCACCACAGGTTGGCGTGTGACTATCGGAACCAATCAAAGTTTGACCAGGTTTTGAGAAACGTTCCAAATGTAGCTGATGACAAATTCCGTTGCCAGGCCTAGAAAAAACTATTCCATGCTTTTTTGCAACACTTGCTATGTAAGCATGATCATCGGCATTCATGAAACCGTTTTGCAAAGTGTTATGATCAACATAGGCAACGCTAAGCTTTGTTTTAACTCGACTAACCCCAAGAGCCTCAAACTGCAAATAGGCCATGGTTCCTGTTGCATCTTGTGTTAGAGTTTGATCGATTCTTAAAGATATTTTTTTGCCTCGTTCAAAGCCTTCTAAATCAGAATGACTCCTTATTATTTTTTCTGCTATTGTTGAACCCAAAACAAGCCCCCTTCCCAAAAACAAGCCTCTTAAATAATTTATAATAAACAGAATAATTTTAATTCATTTCCAGTAAAATTGTCAAGCTAAAACTCAAAGCTAATTCTAAAACTAAAAACCACAACAATAATATTAATCAAATGTTAAAAGTCAATCAAAATAAACATATTTCATGGCAAAAAGCTTACTTTAACCAAAATCAACACAAATTAAAATAAAAACTCCCAAACTTAAAAATTGCTAAAAAATTAAGGAGAATTCAAATACATGAAACTTGTTTCAACCAAATAAAAGTTGGATTTTTTGGTTTTCGCAGCCTACTACTGTTCGATAATTACGGCAATTTTTTTAACATTTAAATTTTTAGTGCCATTTTTTATGCCATTCATTGTTGGCTTCCTAATAGCATTCATTCTAAAACCAATAACCTGCGCAATAAGCAGAAAAACAAGCCTTAGTCGAAAAATCTGCGGAGCATTTGTTGTTATTTTTGCTTACAGCATAATAATTTTTCTGATTTGGTTCATATGCGCGAAAATCGTGGTTGCCGTACAAAGCTTCGCTTCAAACAACCAAAAAATTTTCGAAAACGAAATAATGCCAATAATAAAAAACCTGAACCGCAATTTTAATCAATTCCTAAGCAACATATCACCAAGTTTTGGCCTAAACCCTTCTGAAATGTTAGATGCTGTTTTTGATTCAATAGATCGTGCCATAGCAGAAAGCTCTAAAGCTATTGTGGTTTGGATCGCAAAAATATCTGCAACTATCCCAAATTTTTTGATCGGTTTAACCTTTGCTGTGACCTCGTCAATTTATATCAGCTCCGACTATGTGAAAATAATTCAAACAATAAATGGTCTCCTCCCCAAAAAAATAAGAACCATAGTTCAACAAACCAAACAAAGTTCCGTGTCCACAATATTAAAATATATTAAAGCCTATACATTTTTAATGCTTCTAAGCTTTGCCACTCTTGCAATAGGCTTTTTCATAGTAAAAATAGAAAACCCAATCGGAATAGCTGCACTCACTGCAATCTGCGACGCCATTCCATTCTTGGGCTCAGGAATCATAATTTTCCCGTGGATAATTACACTAATTTTGCTTCACAACTTTAATCTAGCACTAAAAATAGGCATAATATTTCTAGCGGTTAGCGTCGGCCGCAGTTTTCTAGAACCAAAAATTTTAGGAAAACAAATCGGAGTCCACCCTGTTTTGACTCTGCTTTCAGTTTACGTCGGCATGAAACTTTTTGGTTTTTTCGGAATAATTCTAATGCCGGTGACCATTCAAATTGGTTTTGCTTCTTACAAATCATATAAAAAAACAAAAATAACTAAATAGCATTTTTGCAAAAGCTAAAACATTTTACGCTGCCTTGCCACCTCAAACATTAAAAGCGCTCCAGCAACCGAAACATTTAGCGAATTCAAACCTGCTGCCATAGGAATCTTCAAAGCTCCATCGCAGCTTTTTCTAACCAATCTGCCAATTCCCTTGCCTTCTGAACCCACAACAATCGCAATAGGACCGGTTAAATTTTGCTCAAAAAAACAACCGCCATCCATGTCGGCGGCATAAACAAAAATTCCAGACTTTTTCATACAATCGATTGCATGAACCAAATTAGAAACCCTAACTATCTTAACATGACTTAAGGCCCCAGCAGCAGCCTTTTCAACAGCTTCAGTTAAAGGACAACAACCGTGCCTTGAAACAACAACTCCACTAACTCCAACCGCAAAAGCCGTTCTAATCAAAGCTCCAAGGTTATGCGGATCCAAGATCTTATCGCAAAGCAAAAAAAACGAATGCTTGTTTGATTTTATGTCGAATTTTAAAACATCAATTAGGCTAAAAAAACGAACAGGTGAAACAAACGCAACAACCCCTTGACTGTGTTCAAAATGTTGCAATTTTATGGGAGGAACAAATTTTATCACTGCTTTTCTAAATTTTGCTAAACCAATAATATCACTAACTCCTCTTGCTGTTTGTGAAATCAAAACCCTGTCAACCTCATAACCAGAAACCAATACTGATTTCACGGCATTTTTGCCACAAACTAACCTTTCGTTCAACAACAGCTCACCAACCCAAATTCAAATTATTGAATAACCATATATACGGTAACATCAAATTAAAAAAAATTCAACTTAAAAAATTATTCTGAAAATTTTCAACAAAAAAACATGTTACGATTTAAATAAAAACCCCAATGTAATCAAGCAAAATTAAAGTTTTCTACTTACTGTAAATGTTAAAATGTTCAAAACCCAGCTGCTGATGTTGAAACTACACAAAATTTTTGTTGAAAACTATGTTAAAAAAGTCAATAACTCTGCAACCCGACGGAAAAAATCATTTTTTAGAACGAAACACGAAAAAGTCAACAAAAAATTCTTTACAACAAGTTAAATCGATTTGACAAATTTTAAAAAACTTGAATTATACAAATATGACCTAGCTTTTCTGAAGATTAATCATTGTTGTTTCTAAAAAACAAAAACTCAAAGTTTTCAACTTATCAAAATTAAAAACAAAAACTAATCTTCGTCATCCTCCAACGCCTGCCTTATCCCCTGCCTAACAGCTTCTATTATGGCTTCTACTGTTTCCTTGCTAAGTTCTTTTTTAAGGCCATTGTTTCCCTTCAAAATCGATTTTATTTTACTGGCCATTTCCTCCGCATTTTTGATTCTTCTTCTCGATTTTTTTGATTCCAAAAAATAATCAACCGACACATCAAACAGATTAGCTATTCTAATTAACATAGCAGAATCAGGTTCGCGTCTGCCCTGCTCATACATTCCTATCGTGCTTGGAGAAATGCTAAGTTTTTTAGCTAACTGTGCCTGCGTCATTTTGAACTTTTTGCGCATCTTTTTCAATTTAATGTTAAACATCGATTTAAACTCCTCAAAATTTATTATTTGTTCTTGTTCACTACTTCATTCATGCACAAAATATCAAAACACATCATAACACTCTTTGTGTGAAACTACAACAATTTAAAGTGGCAATAAAGCTTGCAAAACTTGACAATTTCCGCTTTTGATGCTATCATAAAACTACACATAATGTGTAATTTTATGAAAAGAGATAATATATTATGAAAAGCTTAATGAACGATTACCAAAAAACAGCCAAAACCCTCTATGCGTGTTTACTAAAATTCAAAAAGAACCAGCAAAACACTCCAAAATATTGCCTGCTGCTTTCCGAATATCAACATACATGCTTCGTTTTAAGACAACTAGAAAACTACTGCAAAGCACGAGGTTTGCTATGAAAAACGTGTCTTTCGATTGCCTTTTCGAGTCTGACTTAGCAAAAATTGTTCAAAAAAAAGGCTCTTCGAACAAATTAAAAATTGAAACTCTAAAAAAAATGGTCGCTTTAATCGTGAAGCAAGAACTTAGCAAAAAGCAGCAGAAAATTCTAAAACTATATTTCGTAGACGGATTTAAATACAACGAAATAGCAAAAATGTTAAATGTGAACAAAAGCACAATTTCAAGAACAAAAACCCGTGCATTCAAAACAATAGAAAAAATATTAAAATACTACAATTTTCGTTAGCATAATCTTTATTTTAACAATTAAATTTTCGATTCAAACTCAATAGTTAAAAATATTATTACACAAAACCTTGCAATTTTGTCGCTTTAGTGCTAAAATGGCTTTAATTTAGATTCATGCAATAAGGAGTGTTAAAATCTAGATGGCAAGCAATGATTTTAGCTCATTTGTTAGTCCTTTTAGTTCACGTTATGCAAGCGAGCAAATGAAGCATATTTTTTCCGCTGAAGAAAAATTCAAAATCTGGCGCAAACTTTGGGTTGCACTTGCTCAAGCCGAACGAGAACTTGGGCTTGCCATTTCACAACAGCAAATCGATGAACTAGAAAAAAATGTTGACAACATCAATTTTTCAGAAGCTATAGAACACGAAAAAAAGCTGAAGCACGACGTCATGGCTCACATATATGCATATTCTAAACAGTGCCCAAACGCTGCGAAAATAATTCATTTAGGGGCAACTTCATGCTATGTTGTAGACAACGCCGACATTATAATAATGAAAAAAGGGCTTGATTTAATTCAAAAAAAACTTCTTGGAACAATCTATTTGTTGGCCGAGTTTGCACAAAAAACCAAAGACATTGCCTGTCTCGCGTTCACCCATCTGCAACCGGCTCAACTAACCACTGTTGGCAAGCGTGCGGCGCTTTGGTTGCATGGTCTTTGTTTAGATGAACAAAATCTTGAACATGTTAAAGCAAATCTAAAACTCTTGGGCTGCAAAGGAACCACAGGAACACAAGCAAGTTTTTTGCGTCTATTCAATGGAGATGAAGCCAAGGTTGACCTTCTTGAGCAAAAAATTGTTGAAAAAATGAACTTTGAAAGCGCTATAGAAATTTCAGGTCAAACCTATTCACGCAAAATTGACTATTTTGTTTGCTGCGTTCTGTCGGGAATTGCTCAATCGGCAACAAAATTTGCAACCGATCTACGCATCCTTCAAAGCTTAAAAGAACTTGAGGAACCATTTGGCAACGATCAAGTCGGTTCTTCTGCCATGCCCTACAAAAAAAATCCTATTAAAAGCGAACGTATAGTTGCAATTGCTCGCTATATCATGGTTAACACGCTAAACCCCGCTCTAACTGCAGCTAACCAGTGGTTTGAACGCACGCTAGACGATTCAGCAAACAAACGAATCGCAATGAGCGAAGCCTTCCTAGCTACAGATTCTATTTTAAACCTTATGTTAAACATTTGCAAGAACATAATAGTCAACGAAGAAATTATTCAAAAAAATGTTGAAATGCAACTGCCTTTCATGGCAACCGAAAATATCTTGATGGAAGCCACCAAAAATGGCGGCAATAGACAAAAAATCCACGAAATAATCCGTCAAAAATCATGGGAAGTAGCGCAGAAAATGAAAACAAATTCAAACCAAAAAAACAACCTAATTCAACTGCTATCAGAAGAACCTGAAATTGGTTTGAGCCAAACTGAAATTGAAACAATTATTGACCCCAAAAACTTCACAGGACTTAGTTCAAATCAAGTTGACAAGTTTTTGAAAAATGTTGTTAGACCCATGCTGGAACATCAAAAAATCGAAACTAAATCGTCAGTTGAATTTTAAAAAGATGCCAAACAATATTGTGAAAGAAATTGCTAACAAGGCCTAATTATTTAATAATATTGTTTTAAGCTAAAAATTTAAATCAACTGAGAAATATATATTGAAGGAGGAAAAAATTGAAATTAGCTGCTAGAAAATTCACATCTTTTTTAACCATGTTTTGCGTTATTTGTTTTGCTTTGGTTGCCTTTTTGGGGGTTCATTCCAAATGGGGGGATGTGATCACTCCGCACTTCAAAGGTTGGCAAGATTTATCATTCAGCTCAGATTTTAATCCACACAACGAACTTCTACTTGAACCAGTCGACAATAATGTTTCAACTAGCGACACTAAAATCTTGAATACTATAAACAATCGCCTGAACATCTTCGGAGTTACCGATAAAGAAATTCTTGTAGACAAACAAAACAACCAGCTCCTGCTAAAATATTCCCAACCACCATCCAATGCATCGCTTGATGCCAAAGCAATATATAAAATTGTTGGTCAAAAAGGCGAACTAAACCTAACCGTAGTTGACGGCAAAAGTCTGGAGGTTGACGAAACATATAAACAACAGATCTTCGTAAACAAAAGCGATCTAAAAAATGCAGAAATCATTACACGGCAGTTTACAAAAAAATCTAAACCCGAAATCGGCATAAAACTAAACTTCAAAAAAAGCAGCTTCAAAAAAATTGCCGATCTAACAAACGAGCTCTCAAACCACAACAAACAAATTCAAATGCAGAACTTAGAATCGGAAAACGATAAAAAATCTCCAAAAAAACTTCTAATTTCAATCGACGGAATCGATTTAGAAGCCAAAGACATTAACACTCCAATCACCAATGGACAAATCGAAATCTTTAACAATTTTAACATGTATAATGCAACAATGGCGGTTGATTTTCTAAACACCGATAGCATGCCAACCTATTTGGAGCTGCTTCAAATAACGCAATCAACGCCAAAACTTGGTTTGTGGTTCAAACGTGAATTGGCTCTAGTTTGTCTTGCCATACTATTCATTGCAATCGCCGTTTTGATTTTCAAGTTTGGGCTGATTGGAGCTATTTGCAGCATATGTTTCACTGGCCATTTAGGTTTAATGATCGCCTGTTTCACAGGATTCTTTAAAATATACCCCGGAGTTGTTTTCAACTTTGCAGCTCTTGTTGGGTGTTCCGTTGCAGCCATAATTGGAATAATATCTTGTTTTATGGTGGCAAAACAAATTCAAAATCACGCCAAAATAAACCCCAAAAACTTGTTCACCCTTTCGATCAAAAACGGCATCTCAACCTCACTACCTATCATTAATTCAATGAACATTAAATTAATTTTTTCTGCTATTGTTTTAATGGCAGTTTTCGGAACAAAAACCAACTTTATTTCATTCTTACTAAAACCAATTTTTGACATCTTCAAATTTAATCCACTATTTGACAACAACATATCATCATTTTCATACGCCGTTCTCGTCGGCGGACTTGGTGGGTTAACCTTTGAAAACATGATCTTCAAAATTATAGTTAACCCGATTACTTCGCAAAAAATTAAGATGCCAAATCTGAATTTAAAAAAATTAACCAACATCAAACACCTGCTACAACCTGCGAAATCTAATCCGAATAGCAAAGTTAAAAATATAACAGACAAACAACAAAAACAATAAAAAATTGCGCTAATCTTGTAAAGCGACTTCATATGTTTAGCTCACAAAACTTAAATCAAAAAACAGAACTAAAAATTCTAATGGTTGAGTTATGCGTCGTCGTCATCGTCATCGTTGCCAAAAGAGCGTAAAAAGTAATAAAATTAACTTGGAGGAACCAAATGAATAAAATTTTTAGCAAGGTTTTTTTCGACAACCTAAAAAACATCTTCAACAAAACCGCAAGCTTAAACCAAAGCAACTTCATAAAAAACAGGCTGACTTGGATTCTAATTCCTATTGTTGGACTTGCTTTGCTAATTTCAGGTTTTATGTTCAACTGCTACACCAAAAAATTCGACATTGCCGCAATGATAAACGGCAACAAAACCATAATAGAAATTCCGCTTAAAGACGGAATTGACTCAAACACACTAAAAAGAATTCAAAACAGCGCAACCAAACTGCTAAAATCCAACTGCGTAGCCCAAGAGAGCATTGATTATGACAAACACATGAACAGTGTTCTAGGCAAAGATGGCTTAAACATGTTAAAAATAACGGCGTTTCAAAGTGATAACCTAACCGATCAACAGAAAAAACTTCTTTTCGACGAACTAAATCAAAAATTTTCAAATGTTGTTGACCTAGAAGATGTTGACGAAAACATAAATTCTTACACGTTAAGCAACCTTGAAACTAATAGCCAATTTTGGATCCAGCTCCTTGTGGTAGGTTCAATCCTGTTTGTTTGCTTCATAGCTTATTACGCTATAAAGTTCAAAAAACTCGGATTAATCTCAATATTTTTAGCTGCAACCACCGATTTGATATTAAGCCTAGGCATAACTTTTTTCACAACAACCCTGCTAACCAAAAAGATCAACCTAATTTTTATCATGGCAATGGCTATTTATTTTGCCAACAACACAGCCAGTTTGTTTAGCAAGATAGCTAAAGAATCAGAAAACGAAACCGATCCATACAAAATCGCAAATTCTGTAATAAACAAAAATTTGCCGAATGCTTTGTTCACACTTTTTATAGTCAGCATAGCTTCAATTAGTGCTCTCATTGCAAACATAATTTTTGACAACCCACTTTTGTTCTATCTTGCTATTTCAACCTTAATTGGAGTAGTTGTTAATCTTTTTTTAAGCACCTTCTTCAGTCCACAATTGTGGGCATTAATGAGAAATAAAACAATCAACAAAAAAGGGGATAAACCAAGTCCCGTGCAAGTTTAATAAAAAAAATAGCAGTCGTGACATTTAAACTAAACGTCGACTGCTACATATTCTTTTATTTTTTTAAATCATTCAAGCTCAGTTTTTAATTCAGAAACAAACCGATCAAGCTTCACCATCGCAGTTGAATCTTCACCAAACCTGCGCACACTAACCATAGATTCATTTTGTTCCTTAGCACCAACTATTATCATATAAGGCACTTTTTTGGTTTGTGCTTGAAAAATCTTATAGCTTATTTTTTCGTTGCGCCCATCGATTTCACTTCGCAAATTTTCATCAAGCAACACGCTGCAAACCTTATTGGCATATTCATTAAAATTATCAGAAATCGGCAACACAACAACCTGAACAGGCGCCAACCACAGCGGAAACGCTCCACCATAATGTTCGGTTAAAATTCCAATAAAACGTTCCATACTACCATACGCCACTCGATGAATCAAAATAGGCTGTTTCTTTGTCCCATCACTGGCAACGTAGGTTAAACCAAATCGTTGAGGAAGCTGAAAATCAAGCTGCTCAGTTCCACATTGCCAGCTTCTATT
>JAZUIR010000133.1:0-2860 GCA_045642305.1 Oscillospiraceae bacterium
AAATTTCACACTCCTGTTATTTTTGATTGAAAAATTTGTTGAATCAAACAAATCAATTTTTATCTCTTTTAAAATAATATTACATTTTGGCTTAAATTTCAATTTTTGAGTTGTGTTTATTTTTTAGGATTATATTGATTTGTCGCAGTTTGATTTTTTTATAATACTTAAATAATTGAGGCGCATTTTTGAAGTTTTTATATGATTTTGTTGAAATTAATCTAGTCTTATGTTAGACTTGAAGGTCGAGGTTTTCAACATTTTTCATCGTATTATGTAATGTGTTATATTACATGTTATACTACGTAATGTGTTCGACAATTAAATTTAAGAGGGGTGGCATATTTATGGGGCTAACTAATTCATATTTAATTTCAGTGTATGAAAATGTTAGGAAAAAAAATGCAAATGAGCCAGAGTTTTTGCAAGCGGTTTCTGAAGTTTTAAATTCGCTTGAGGTTGTGTTTGACAAAAGGCCTGATTTAGAAAAGTTTGGAGTTTTGCAGCGTTTGGTTGAGCCGGAGCGGTTTGTTCAGTTTAGAGTTCCGTGGGTTGATGATGAAGGCAATGTTAGAGTAAATAGGGGTTATAGGGTTGAATTCAACTCGGCAATTGGCCCTTACAAGGGAGGTTTAAGGTTTCACCCTAGTGTTACTCCTTCAATAATAAAGTTTTTGGGTTTTGAGCAGATTTTTAAAAACTCTCTAACCGGTTTGCCTATGGGCGGCGGAAAGGGTGGTAGTGATTTTGACCCTAAGGGTAAGTCAGACGGCGAAGTTATGCGGTTTTGTCAGAGTTTTATGTCAGAACTGTTTCGTCACATAGGCCCTGACACTGATGTTCCAGCAGGTGATATTGGGGTTGGAGCTCGTGAAATAGGTTTTTTGTTTGGCCAATATAAGAAATTGACCAACACGTTCACTGGTGTGTTAACTGGTAAGGGTTTATCGTTTGGTGGATCGCTTTTCAGAACGGAAGCCACTGGTTTTGGTTTGTGTTACTATGCAAATCAAATGCTTAGCACGCTTTGTAACTCGTCGTTTGACGGTAGAACTGTTGTGGTTTCTGGTTCTGGTAATGTGGCTATATACGCTGCACAAAAGGCCATGGAGCTTGGGGCTAGGGTTGTTGCCATGTCGGATTCTAGTGGCTATATATATGATGAATCGGGAATAAAGCTTGACATAATAAAACAGATAAAAGAGGTGGATAGAGGTAGAATAAGCAGTTATGTCGATCATATTGGCAGTGCGCTGTATGAAGATGATTGTTCTAGGATTTGGACTATTCCATGTGAGGTGGCGTTACCGTGTGCAACCCAAAATGAGCTCGATGAGAAGGCTGCAAAAATTTTGGTTGAAAATGGAGTTATTTGTGTTGCTGAAGGCGCAAATATGCCGTGTACTCACGATGCGATTGAGGTTTTTGCACAAAATAAGGTTGCATTTGGGCCGGGTAAGGCTGCAAACGCTGCTGGGGTGGCGTGTTCTGGGCTTGAGATGTCGCAAAATTCTATGCGTTATGGATGGAATTGGTCGGAAGTTGATTCGAGGATAAACAGCATAATGACTGGAATATTTAAAGGTGGTTATGACGCTGCGAATGAATATGGGTTTGCTAATAATTTGATTGTTGGTAGTAATATAGCAGGTTTTGCTAAGGTGTGTAATGCTATGCGAATGCAGGGAATTGTTTAATTATTGTTTTCTGTTTGAGTTAGGTAGTAGTGTTGGAATAAAGAGAAAGTGAACCTTGACATAATCAGGGTTCACTCATTTGTTGTGTCATTATTTGATCGGTGTTGCGAGTTTCATAATTTATGGCTTTGCATGTTAGTGTTGTTATTTGCAGATTATTGTAGTTATTTTATATTTTTGGATATTTATTTATTTTTCATGCTGTTATCCCTGTCTATGGTTTGTTGCTTTTGCTGAGAATTTTATCTGCGTCTGGAATAAGAACTACGTTTGTTGTCGGAATTGCGCTTTATGTCAGATAATTTTTCTTCACTATTTTTTTTAAACTTACTTAACATTTCTTCGAAGGTTAGATTTGAATCTTTTCTTTCTGGTTTTTTATATATCGCAGGTTTTTTGTTAAAAACTTCGTTAGCAGCAATATTAAAATCTTTTTTCTGCGGTTTTATGTTTTTTTCTTCAGGTAACTTTTCTGCTGATTTATCGGTTTGTGCTTGCTTGATTGAAAGTCCTATTTTACCGTTGTCGTTGCTCAAAATTTTAACTTTAACCATGTCGCCGATATGAACAAAATTTTCTATGTTAACAACGAATGATTTAGATATTTCTGAGATATGTACTAAACCGCTCAAACCTGATTCTAATTTAACAAAAGCTCCAAATTTTGCTATTTTAACAATTTTTCCTTCAACTACACTTCCAATTTCCAGTTGCATGTAGTAAAAAATTCCTTCCTAAAAATATTAAAAAACGATTTGTTCTAGTTTAATTTTCCGTTGCCACTTCCAAGAACACTCTTTCATAGGGCCCGACCATGTTAAGTTCGTCTCTCGCTTTTTGTCGAACTAATTCGTCGCTGAATCCTGCTTTGATTTGTTGTTTTAATTTTTCATTATCGAATACCTTGTTGTTAAGATCTTGCTTCAAACTGTTTAGTTCTTTTTCTTTTTTTAGATTGTTCAGAACATGGCAACAGGTTTGAAAAGATAGCAACGTCAAGTATGACAAGACAAACAATTTCAAAAAAAACTTTAATATTTTTTTTTGTTTAGAACTATTTTTTCCGTTAGGCATCAAAAAATTCCTTAAATTTTATTTTTATTCTTGTTGAGATTTCTCCTAGTGATATTATACATCGATTTTTTTGATAAGCGCAACATTTT
>JAZUIR010000134.1:0-7871 GCA_045642305.1 Oscillospiraceae bacterium
CACAAAACCTAGAAATTCCCCTATAATAACAAAAAATCTGAATCCTCCAGCGGTGAAAAAAAAGAAAAAAATCACTGTAAATAAGCTAATCGAAATAAAATAGCATATATCTAAAACAAAAACTATGTTTGAGCCATTGAATTCTTTTCTAATTATTCTACAACAATCCCATAATACTCCAAAGACCGCGCCAAACAAAATTGAAATGAAGAACACCAGGGTTGATGGTGCAAATGACATATATAACATGGCGGCTTATTTGAATATCTTTTCCATGAAGTTTAAATGGCTCTTTTGTTTATTGCTATATGCTAATTCGTCGATTTTTCCGGTTATGTTTAGTTCGCCATTTGAGGTGTTAAATTTGTCTATGTGTAGCGAATTTCCCTTTATGGTTAAATAACCCGCTTCGGTGAAAGCGGTTATTTGTGTGTTATCAAAGCTATTAACGTCGTTTATTCCGGTTAAACTGAGTTTTTTTCTGTTTTCCAAAACCAAGTTATGTATGGTTTCTTTTTTGTTTGAAATTTCAATCACGCAGATTAATCCTCCAATGTTTTAAAGTTTGCAGAACATTATATTCTAAAACCTCAAACTATATGCATGATTGATGTCTTATCCTAAATTTTTTCAAACATTTCTTTTGCTGCTTGTTTACCGATTTTTTTGGTTGAGTCAACCACGCGAACTTCAACCGGAGGGTTGCTTATTTCTATTTTTATTATATCTCCGATTTTGACCTCGTAACTTGGTTTTTCAATTTTGCCATTAACCGAAACTTTTTTGCCATCGCATGCTATTTTCGCTATACTACGTCTTTTTATCAGCCTCGACATCTTCAAAAATAAATCTAGTCGCACTTGCTTTAATGCTCCAAATTAGTTTTTATAATTTTTTCAGTTTGCAACCGCATCTTTTAGGGCCTTTCCTGCCTTAAATGATGGAATCTTGCTTTCTGGAATGGTTATGGGTTCTCCATTTGAAGGGTTGCGGCCCTGACGCTGTTTTCTTACCTTAACTTCGAAGGTTCCGAATCCAACTAGCTGAACCTTGTCGCCGTTTATAAGTGTTTCGGTTATCGTGTCTAAGATAATAGAAATTATTTTTTCGCTCTCTTTTTTGGTGACTTCGGCTTTTTGGGCTACTGTATTTATTAAATTTGATTTAGTCATTTAATTTTAACCTCCAAAATTTAAATAATTTGGTTGTGAATGTGGTTTTTAAAAACTAAATTTTTACTGTATGTTAGGCACTCATTATATATTGCTTTTGCTAAACTGTCAAACAAAAATTTGCAAAAAACCTATTAATTTTTTGGAATTTTGAGCGGTTTTTAGAGGAGTTCAAATTTCATTTTAAAATATAATTATCATATTTTTAAGATATTATTCTTTTGTTGAAGTAGATTAAATTTTTGTTTTAAATTTTTTGAAATTTTTTTGACATTCTGGTTATAATAAAATCATATACTTGTGAGTTGTCATATATATGGTACATTTTTGGGTTGCTTTTTGGTAAAACTGTTATGTGAACAGCTTAAATTTTTGAACATATTTTTTAAACTTGTTGTTTTTATCCAACTATGGAATAATAATCAGAATATTTTTTATTTCTGCCATTTTTTACAAAATTAATGTTTGCGTAATTAGGTTTTTTGCTAAAATGAAAATAGTATCTGAAAATGTTTTGGGTGCAGCATTCAGTTGTGATTTTAAAATTTAATAATTTTTAGGGGGAAGCAGATGGGTAAATCTAAATCATTATTTAAAAAAACACGTAAGTTCACGAACACAGCGTTAAAGAAGGCTCAAAATTTGGTTGAAATGTCGCAGATTAATTTTAAAATTTCAAGTTTGAAGTGTAGGGTTGAGCGAAAATGTGCTGTTATTGGGGCATTAGTTGTTTCAAAAAAGAGCGGAGTTAAAAAACTTACCCCGAATCAATGTGATGAAAAAATCGAAAAATTGTGCAAGGATGTGGAAGAATTAAGGCAGAAGATCAAAAGTGCGCGTGACGAAGCTGATGAAATTCAGCGCCACATGAAAAATTGTAGTTTTTGTGATGATTGTAAGAAAAGTGATGATTGCGATGATTGCTATGATGATTTTGATTGTGATGAAAAAATTTCATCTTATTGCGGTGACTATGATGGCCATAATTGCAGCGGAGGCAGTAGTAAGATCAGCTAAATTTTTTTGTTTTTGTTGAGATAGCGCGTTTAAAAATCGTTTAAATAGACCAATTAACAGGTTTTTGGTGGGTTTTGACTAGGAATTCGTTAGCTAAATTGAAGTGATTGCAGCCAAAGTAGCCTCTATCTGCTGAAAGCGGGCTGGGGTGAGGTGCAATCAAAATTTTGTGATTCGGATTTTTGATCAGTTCTTGTTTTTTTTCAGCAAACCTTCCCCATAGCATGAACACTATGGGGGTTTTTTTATTGTTTAGTTCATATATAATTCTATCGGTAAATTTTTGCCATCCGATGTTGCTGTGGCTTTGCGGTTGATGAGCTCTAACAGTTAAAATAGAATTAATGAGCAAAACGCCTTGCTTTGCCCATGAGGTTAAATCGGGTGTTTTTTTGGGAATTTTTGTGTTGTTTTCAACTTCTTTTAAAATGTTTTTAAGAGATGGCGGCAGCTTTGCAGAGTTGTTTGGAACGCTAAAAGCGAGACCCATTGCTTGATTTGGTTCGTGATATGGGTCTTGTCCAACAATTACGACTTTGCAATTTTCAAATTTTGTTAGTTTAAAAGCTGTAAAAATTTTTTCTTTTGCAGGATATATTATGTGGTTTTTGAATTCAAATTTAAGTATTGCAACAAGTTTTTTAAAATAGTCTTTTTGTTTTTCTGTTTGAATAATTCTTTTCCAACCGTTTTCAATTTTTTCAGGCATATTTTAAAACCTCGACTTTAAAATTTTAATTTGTAGGATTTTTTTGCGGTTATTATTTGTTTCTCACGGATTCAAGATTTTTTTGAATATCGTTTTCGCAGCTTTTTAGCAGGTTTAGCAAAGCATTATGATTGTTTGGATATTTTTGTTCTAAAACCTGGTTGTTTATTTTTAGTTCATCGTTCTCATCGTTTTCGTTTTTTGCATCGGAATTGGCGAGTCCTTCGATTTTAATTATTTCTGATATAGCAATTTGATCAGCAATGTCGTCTTTTATGACGAACATTTCGTTATTGTTTTTTTTGTTAATTCTAAAAATTATCCTGAATATTATGTATATAGACAGATATAAAAAATCAAAAATCTTGTCAATTAATTTGTTGTTTTTTGATTTTGATATTATATCAATTATTATGTTTAATGAACATATCAGAATTTTTTTGCGATATGTTAATTTAAGAGACTTTAAATTTAAATTATCGTTTTTGTCTTGTTGTTCGCTCAGTTCTTCTATTATTGAGGTTGTTCCCCTGCGTTCTGGTGATTTTCCTAGTAGATAATCACAGGAAACGCCGTAGAAATTAGCAGCCTTAACAACAAAAGCGAGGCCGCATTCCCTTATGCCTTTTTCATAATGCGATAAAAGTGATTGCGAAATTTCTAGCTCGTTTGCAGCGTTTTTTTGGCTGATTCCTCTTTCTTTTCGTAGCAGTGACAAAATTCTCGGAAAATCAGAATTCATTTCTAACCCCTTAATTTAAAGTTTAAACTAAGCATTATGTGTAAACAAATTTTAAAATTAACATTTAATAGACGATTTTTGATTATAATCTATAAAAATTATTTTGTCAAAATTTTGATTTTTAAATTTCATAGGGTTTAGGTTGAAGGATTTAATTAGGCAATTAAAGTTTTTAATTCACTGGGGTTGTTGTTAATTCAATTAGTTGTTATTCAATCGATTTTGTGATATAATTTCTGGGCTATGGTTGTTGTTTTTTGTTATTTTATTTATGTTAAGTATAGTAGTGCTTAATTTAACATATATTATCAAATTAGTTTAGCAATTTTGGTTTGTGAGAGGTGACAACCAATTGAATATTGGTGATTGTGGTGATTTAATTTTGCCATCGGGAAGAGATGGTTTTGTTTGGGTAAAATCTCGGGCGATAATTTTAAAGAACGGAAAGATTTTGATGATGATCAATAATCGTTGCAACTACCACTATCCGGTGGGGGTTCGGTTAAGTTTTTTGAAATTGCGCAGGAAGCATGTGTTCGTGAGGTTTTTGAGGAAACTGGAGTTTGGTTTTCAATCGACAGGTTAGGTTTTGTGCAGGAAGCTTATTTTGTTTGCGATGGAGTAGTTCATTTTGATAAGTTGATCTATGAAATCGCCTATTTTTTTTATATGAACGTTCCTGATGATTTTGAACCTGTTTGCAAGGCTCATTCGAGTGAGTTTTCTGTTTCTGAGAATTGTTGTTGGTTTGATTTGAATGATCTTTGTGGGGGTAGGTTTAACATATATCCGCAATTTTTTAGGGAAGAACTTTTAAATCCTTCCAAATTTGTAAAATATATTTTAATTGATGAACGACGAGAGCAGGCAAGTGTTTAGTGTTTTGTGGCTTGTAATCACGTAATTAGGAGGTTTGATTTAATTTGCAAAAATTTATAATCGAAGGTGGAACTAGTTTAAATGGTGAAGTTGAAATTAACGGCGCAAAGAATTCTGCTGTTGCAATAATTCCGGCAACTCTTTTAGCTGGTGGCCCCTGCACAATAAGGAACTTGCCTAATATTAGTGATGTTAAGTTGTCGTTTGAAATTCTAACTCAAATGGGGGCTAAGGTTAAAATAATTGACAGTCATTGTGCTGTCATAGACACAAAAAACGTAGATAAAACTGAGGTTCCGTTTGAGCTTGCTAGAAAAATGCGAGCATCTTACTACTACTTAGGAGCGTTGCTTGCTCGATTTGGCAGGGCTAGTGTTGCAATGCCTGGTGGTTGTGATTTTGGGGTTAGGCCCATTAATTTGCATTTAAAAGGTTTTGGTTTGCTTGGAGCTAATCATAAAATAGAAAATGGAATAATAAAGCTTAGTTCAAAAAATTTGGTCGGTCATAAAATATGTTTTGATGTTGCTTCGGTTGGCTCCACAATAAATATAATTTTGGCCGCAACGAAGGCCGAAGGAATCACAATAATTGAAAATGCAGCTAGGGAACCTCATATTGTTGATTTAGCGAATTTTTTGAATTCGATAGGCGCTAACATAATGGGGGCAGGAACAAACGTTATAAAAATCAAGGGTCAGGAGAAGTTTGGTGGTTCTGATTATCAAATAATTCCTGATCAAATTGAGGCTGGAACATATATGGTAATGGCGGCGGCGACTCATGGCAGTGTGTTCATAAAAAATATAATTCCAAAACATCTGGAAAGCGTGTCAAACAAGCTTGAGGCTATGGGAGTTGCGATTGAGCGATTTGACACCAGTTTGAAGGTTGAACAAAGTGGAATTTTGAAGCGAGCAGATGTTACTTCGCAGCCCTATCCTGGGTTTCCAACTGACATGCAGCCTCAAATAACGGCGCTTTTAACATTTGCTAAAGGAACTAGTATAGTAACAGAAGGAATATGGGATAGTAGGTTTAAATATGTTGGTGAACTTTGCAGGATGGGCGCAACCATAATGGTTGATGGAAAGGTTGCAGTGGTTGAAGGAAAAGGTCAGCTAACTGGAGCAACCGTTAGCGCCCCCGATTTGCGAGCTGGCGCTGCATTGGTTATTGCGGCATTGGCAGCTAAGGGAAACTCTATAATTGAAAATGTGGGGTTCATTGAAAGGGGCTATGAAAATTTGGTTAATAAGCTAAAAAGTTTGGGTGCAAAGATTCAGCGCCAGGAAAATTAAAAATGGTTTTTTGTTTAAGGTTGGTTTGAGCATTAATTTGTGTGATGTTTTGTTATATAGGGCAAATTAAGTTTGTTGATAGGTTTGTTGAAAGGTTTTTTGGTTCAACATATGGTATTATATCCTGTTGCGAGTTCGAGTAAAGGTAATTGCACCTATGTTCAATGTGATTCGGGTGACGCTGTTTTGGTTGACGTCGGAATAGGGCCTAGGGTTCTTAATCGGTTGCTTTGTGAGGCAGGGTTTGGTTTAAGCAGTGTTCGTGCAATTTTAATAACTCATGAACATTCTGATCATGTTTCGGGGCTTTGTGGTTTAACCAAGCAGCTTAAAGATGTTCCAATATATGCTGCAGGGGCTACGCTTGAAAATTTGATTAGAAGAAATGTGGTTGATTCATCTTCAAAACTTGTAGAGGTTAATTTTCAAAGGTTTAAAATTTTGGATTTTAGCTGTGATGCGTTCAGTTTGATGCATGACAGCGTTTGTTGTTTTGGTTTTTGCATATGTTGCGGATCAAAAAAAGTTGCAATATGCACCGATTTGGGTTGTGTAACTCCAGGTGTTTTAAATAGTTTAAAGGGGTCGAGTTTTGTTTTGCTTGAGTCGAATTTCGATGTTGATATGTTAAAAAATGGAAAATATTCAAGAGCTTTGAAGCAAAGAATAGTTTCGAAATATGGTCATTTGTCGAATAGTGAAGCGGCAAAGATTGTGTGCTGGTTGGTTGGCAGCGGCGGGGTGAAACGATTTTTGCTTGGGCATTTGAGTCAGAATAATAATTCGCCGGAAGTTGCAATTAAAACGGTTGAGTCGATTCTTAGCAGATTTGATTTCAGGCGAAATGTTGATTATTTTTTAGATGTTGCTCCGGTCAAAAGCAATGGAATTTTTTTCGAGATTTAGTTTTTTTAGATTTTTTAAATAAAATTGAAGTTTTCAGAGTTTATTGTTGAAATTATCAAGGTTTTTGATTTGTAATTTGGGGTTTTAAATAAATATGTTGCATATTGATTTGATTTGTGTTGGTGGATTAAGGCAGAGGTTTGTTTTTGATTTTTGTCAGCAATATGTTAAATGGTTGCAGCCTTTTTGCAGGTTAAATGTTGTTGAATTGAAAAAACAGAAATTTTCATCTAATTTGGGTGAAAGCAGGGTGGTTGAACAAGAGGGTCGAGCTATTTTGGAAAGGTTAAAGGCTGATTCGTTTAAAGTTGCTCTGTGTGTTGAAGGTGAAATGGTTTCATCAAAATGGTTTGCTGAGAAAATTTTGAAGGTTCAAAATTGTGGATTCAGCAGGATTAGTTTCATCATAGGTGGGGCATATGGGTTGTTTGATGGAATAAAAAAGATTTCAAATTTTAAATTATCGCTTTCAAAAATGACTTTGCCTCATCAAATTGCAAGGGTTGTTTTGCTTGAGCAGATATATAGGGCATTTACCATATTAAATGGAATGAATTATGATAAGTAGATTGTATGTTAATGTTGTTTGTTGCGAAAAGTTTTTGAACATAGTTTTGCTTATAAAAAATAAAAAAAGAAAGCAAAAATTGAACTTTTTGATCCAAATTTTCGCTTTCTTAAAAGGGATAAATGAAAATAAAAAAATTTTTTTAAAAACTAGATATAGAAGGAATGGCGGAGGAAGAGGGATTTGAACCCTCGCGCCGATGTTACTCGACCTACACCCTTAGCAGGGGCGCCTCTTCACCAACTTGAGTATTCCTCCGAAATTGAATTTTTAATCAAGAATTTGAAATATTTTTGCAAGAATGTAGGCAATTGGCGGAAAGAGTGGGATTCGAACCCACGGTTTCTTGCGAAACACTGGTTTTCAAGACCAGCTCCTTAAACCACTCGGACATCTTTCCCAAAAATTTTGACTACGATGCTAAACTCTAACATGAAAACGAGCGATTTGTCAAGCACTAATTTTAAAAAACAAAATCGACCTGGTGGGAGTAACCGGACTTGAACCGATGACCCCTTGCATGTCAAGCAAGTACTCTAACCGGCTGAGCTATACTCCCAAAGTTTTAGCTAATGCT
>JAZUIR010000135.1:0-6521 GCA_045642305.1 Oscillospiraceae bacterium
TGGCTAAACCAAAGCAAAGGCATGATTAAATGATTAGCGCAATTGTTCTAGCGGCAGGCAGAGGTTCTCGAATGGGAAGCATTAAAAAACAATTCTGCAGAATAAACAATGAATTTGTCATAAACTACAGCATAAAAGCCCTTATAAAATCAAATGTAGACGAAATAATCATAGTTGCAAACCCAAACGATTTTGATTTTATAAGAAAAATAACTAAAAAATTCGAAACTCAAACAACAATAAAACTGGCAGAAGGTGGTTCAACCCGAAGCCTTAGTGCACAAAACGGTTTTTTTGCCTGCAATAGCTCACAAAATGATTATGACATAGTTTTAATTCATGACGCTGCTCGCCCGTTCGTTAGCCATTGTCTTATCAAAAAACTAATTAGCGCAGCACAAAAAACCGGAGCTGCCACCCTTGCAAACTTTGCAACCGACGCGATTAAAACAGCTGAAAATTTTGAAATAGTAGAAACACTTGATCGCAACAAAATCGTTTTAATTCAAACTCCGCAAGCATTTTCTAAAAAGATCTATGCCGAAGCCCTAAAATTTAGCAAAAATTCGCTCAAAAATTTCGTTGACGACTGTCAATTGGTTGAACAAATTAAAACACCCATTTCGATTATCGAAAGCAACAAACTAAATTTTAAAATAACTAACCAATTTGACCTTAAACTTGCTGAAATTATGGCCTCTAACATTGATGAGCTTCATACAATTTGCAATCAAACAAATCAACAAAACTAAAATCTGCGAAAGACCTAACTTAAAAATTTGTTGAAAACTTAGATCAAATAAAATATGCAACTTCAAAATCTGCTTGAAATATTGACAAATCAAGTAAAATAGTTTATAAGTTTGAGGATTGGGCATATTTTTGTTTAAATTTAAAAAAGGAGTTTGTAGTTATGATAAAAGTCAAATTAAAAAACAGAATAACAGCTACCATTATCACATCTTTTGCACTGATTTTTGCAAACGCAGCACTCAAACCAAACCTTCCAGGCCTGCAAAACATTAATTCTTGTTACGCCCACGAAACCACCGATAATTTAGCAATTTTTGTTGTTAATGAGGCAAACAACGAACCATTAATGATTACTCTGCTCACTCCCAATGATAGCGAAACAGAAACAAAGGTCGTGTGTTTCAAACCACAGAACTTCACCATTCAAGAAAACGGTAATACCAAAATTTTAAACAAAACATTTAAAGAAGACGGAGCCACTGCTTCTCTAAACGTCATAAACAATATTTTTAAAACCGACATTCAAAAACAAATGACCGTTAACACATCGCAGTTAGCAACCATAATAGACTTGTTTGACGGCTGGGAAACAGAAATAACAAAGGCAGATGCTATAAAAGCAAACGAAAACCTAAAATGTAAAGTTACAGCATTTAAAGATTGCCTTCCAATAGAAGATTTTGAGGGTAACTCCAAAAGAGTTAAACTAAACGGCGCTCAGCTACTTGCTTATTCAGCTGTTAACCCAGAAGTTTTTGTGGATATATTTAAATTGTTCAAAAACCAACTGTTTAGTTTTTTTAGTAACAACATTAAAATTCCTTTTAGTTTAAGTGAACTAATAGATTTTGGAATAAAAATATTCTTTTCTAGACCAATAAAGTAAGTTGAATTATTTAATTAAAATTTCAGAAATAATTTCTAATCATCAAAAAACATCACTATAAGCTGCTCTGTACTGCAATATAGATTGCAAATATTTTGAAAGTCATTTTATAACTCATTGTTATAACTCATTGTAATATTACATAATTTCAACTACCAATGTCTGATTTCGTGTCGTGATTTTGTCATATAAAATATACAAAAAGTATTAGATAAAAATGATTTTTTAGGAAAGAAAATATTTATTATGTATAAAATCAAATTAACTCGAACAAAATAACTACAAATTTCTATTAACTGAAAGGGGTTAATCTTGAAACAAATATCAATTGATCAATATGGCAAATTAGTCAACCAAGTTTCGCCCAAAGTAAGCTTCAAAAAAACAGGCAGTTGGGCCTTTTTATTTGGTGGCTTAATCTGCGCAATAGGTGAATCACTTCGACTGTGGTTTGAATCAATGAATTTTAGTGATACCGATAGCGGAATTTGCGTTTGTGTCATTTTAATTTTCGCAACAGCCATTTTAACCGGTTTAGGATTATTTCATAAAATAGCAAAATTTGGTGGAGCTGGAACATTTGTTCCAATAACAGGTTTTGCAAACTCTATAGTATCACCTGCCCTTGAATTCAAAACAGAAGGGTTTGTTCTAGGTGTTTGCTCAAACATGTTCATAATTGCCGGGCCGGTTTTAGTTTATGGAGTAGTCAGCTCAATAATCAGCGGAATAATATTTCAAATAATGTTGTGGTTCGGAGTGATCGGCTAATGAAAAAAAAAGGCGTGATCACCCTAAAACATGACATTTCAATAATCGGATTTAGTGCAGTGGCTGGTGAAACTGAACAGGCTGGGCCGCTTAGAAACAAATTTGATGAAGTTTTCTGCGGTGACACTGACGGCGAAAAAACATTCGAACGCGCCGAAAGCAAAATGCAACTCAGCGCAGCAAAACATGCAATTAAAAAATCTGGCCTATCGACCAATCAAATTAACGTTTCATTTGCTGGAGATTTGCTAAACCAATGCATAGGAAGCAGCCATGGCCTTTGCAGTTTAAACATACCATTTGTTGGCCTATATGGCGCATGTTCAACGATGGCCGAATCGATGGCAGTTGCTTCGATTTTTTTAGAATCCTGCTCGATTCAAAACGCCCTTGCTGTAACATCTTCCCACTTTTGTGCATCTGAAAGACAATTTAGATTTCCATTGGAATATGGCGGGCAACGTCCTCTTTCAGCGCAATGGACTGCAACAGCAGCAGGAGCAATTGTTTTGAGCAACAAATTCAAAAGCAATATAAAAATCAAAGCCATATGCATAGGCAAAATTTTTGACTATAACATAGTAGACATAAACAACATGGGCGCGGCGATGGCTCCTGCAGCTGCCAACACAATTGCAAAATTTTTCGAAGAAACCCAAACAACCGCCCTAAACTATGATCTAATCCTAACAGGCGATTTAGGCGAAGTAGGAACAACCCTTTTAAACAAACTAATTGACGACTATGGCTACCCGTTCAAAGGTCGTCACTGCGACTGCGGGCTTTTATTATATGACCGCAACATGCAAGATGTGCACTCTGGCGGGTCGGGGTGTGGTTGTTCGGCTGCCGTTTTGTGTTCCGATGTTTTAAACCGAATGAAGGAAGGCAAGCTAAAAAAAGTTTTATTCGTTGCAACAGGAGCGCTAATGTCAACAACATCAAACAAACAGGGTGAGTCGATCCCATCGATTGCACACCTCATTTTACTGGAGAGTGATTGATTTTGGAAATTATGTTTAATCTGTTTAAGGCATTTTTTTTCGGCGGATTAATTTGCCTAATAGGTCAGTTACTTTTAAATAGAACCAAATTGCCGCCAGCTAAAATTTTAGTTTGTTTTGTTGTTTGCGGAGTTGTTCTTGGCTCAATAGGGTTATATGAGCCGTTTTTGAAGTTTGCCGGCGCTGGAGCTAGCGTTCCAATAACCGGCTTTGGCTACCTCCTACAAAAAGGGGTTTTTGAAGCAATTAAACTTAAAGGACCCATCGGCCTTTTAACAGGAGCTTTAACCGCCGGAGCGGCAGGAATTAGTTTTGCAATTTTTATAGGATTCATGGTTGCCTTAATTTTTAAACCTAAGAAAAAATAAAAACTTTGTGCAATAATTTAATTAAAAAATTAAAAACTTGTGCTAATAGCGGTTGCAAAAATAAAGCAACTGCTGTTTTTTTAAATTTTAATTTATTCAAAACAAAAAGATTATAAAACAAAAACAATTTTGCTCTTCCAAATTGAAATATAAAACTAATATCTTTGATGATTTCAAAAAAAATCAACCCTTCAACTAAACCTATTGAATTTGACTTTAAAAAAAACTATAATGTGAAACAGAAAGAGGTGATTCAATTTGATTAAAACGACGCAAATAGCCAATCAAACATTTTTTCACGAAATAGACAGCTCAAAATTTAAAGTTAATTTGGTTTCGTTTCATTTCATAAATAAATTAAACGAAAAAACCGCCTCACTCTACGCTGCTCTAGCCTTAATTTTAAAAAAACAATGTGAAACGTATCCTTCCATGATTGAACTAAACAAAAAACTCACACAACTATATGGAGCTGAACTAAATTCAGATTGCTCAAAATTTGGCGACCTACAAATCATCAGCTTTTCAATCACCATTTTAGCAAACAACCTGGCCTTGAATCACAAACCCTTAATTGAAATGGCATTTAGTTTGCTAAACGAAATTATTTTCAAACCAAAACTTGAAAACAAAATTTTTTTTGAAAATGATGTTGCGATAGAAAAACAAAATCTTATTGAACTAACAAAATATGTTTTTAATGATAAACAAAATCTTGCAAAACATGAAGCCGTGAAACTATTGTTTGAAGATCAAGATTGCAGCTGTTTCAAATTCGGATCGATTCAAAACATAGAAAAAATCAACCCAAAAACCCTAACAAACGCTTGGATTGATATGCTAAAATCAAGCGAAATTCACATAATAGCAGCAGGTTCTTCAGATTTTGGAAAATTGCAATCAACAGCTAAAACCTACCTTTCAAAAATAGACCGATCAAATGCTAGTGTTTTACAAAACACTCAGTTCATTATGCCGACCAATTTTCAACCAAAAAACAAACAAATTTTTGATGAAATCGCCCAAACCAAACTTGTGATGAATTTTTCAACCAACACTAAGATAGACAACAAAAAATTAGCCGCAATAAAAACTATGGTTGCTGCTTTCGGCGGAACAACAACCTCAAAATTATTCACAATAGTTCGTGAAAAACTAAACTATTGCTATAGGTGTAAGGCTGATTTTGATTTAGGCAAAAGGGTGATATGGGTTGAATTAGGAATAGAAACAAAAAACCTTAAAGCAGCCGAAAACGAAATAATAAACCAACTAAATCAAATAAAAAACGGCAACATTTCACAACAAGAACTCGATCAAACAAAAATATGGTTAACAACAATAAACAAAACCGTTTCCGATAGTTTAAACCACTTAGAAAGATTCTATCTTTTGCAAATTTTAAACCACACAACAAACACTCTTACCGATGAAATAAATGCTATTCAAAACGTTAATTTAAATGACGTTATCGATGCTGCTAAAATGTTTGAACATTGCCTAACCTTGGCGTTGCTTCCTAAAAAATCAATCGAAATGGAGGTTTAAACTTTGGAAATTATAGAAGTCAAAGATTCTAAACTAAATGAACATTACTTTAACGTAAAAAACAAACATAACCTTAAAATTTTGCTCTATCCTATGCCAAAATTTTCAAGCTCTTTGGCAGTGTTTGCAACCCACTTCGGTTCTGTGAACACAATATTCAAACAAAAAAACGACAAAGAATATACAAAAATTGTCGATGGAGTGGCTCATTTTTTGGAACATCAACTCTTTGAAAATGAAGATAAGAAAAAGCATGCTTTCAATCTTTTTGCCAAAACAGGCGCTCTAGCAAACGCTCTAACTTCGTTTGATGTCACAGCATATCTATTTCAATGTTCAAATAATTTTAACGAATCGCTCAAAATTTTACTTCAATTTGTTCAAAATCCACAATTCGTTCCAGAAAACATTGAAAAAGAACGCGGAATAATAGAACAAGAGATTCAGATGTATGAAGATGACCCTGAATCGAAGGTTACATTCAATTGTTTGAAGTGCTTATATCACAAACACCCAATTAGAATTAACCTTGGTGGATCAATCGAATCTATTGCAAAAATCGATGTTGAAGTGTTAAACAAATGCTACAACGCGTTCTATAGACTAAGCAATATGGGCCTTATGATTGCCGGGAATTTTGATTTAAACAGTTGTATAGAAACAATAGAACAAAACCTTAAAAATTTCAGCAACAACGAACCGATCGAAACAAAACCTGAAAATGAAATCTATGAAATACGGCAAAAAACAATAGAAATAGAAATGCCTGTTTTGATTCCACAATTTTGCATAGGTTATAAACTCAAACCTACAACAAAACAAGAATTTTTTAAACAAAATCTAATTTTTAATGTAATTTGTGAAATGCTCGTTGGCGAAGGTTCTAAATTATATGATGTTTTATATAATAAAAATTTAGTTATAAGCGGCTTTATATCTCACGAAATTTTGATTGGCGAAGGCTATTTTACCATAATTTTTTCTGGTCAATCCACCAACTACAACGAAGTATATAGACTCTTAAACAACGAGATCGAATTTGTTGCAAAAAATGGTTTTGACAAAAATTTCTTTGATTTAGCTAAAAAATCTGCTTACGGACATCAAATTCTGAGTTTTAATTCGGTAAAATCGGTTGCAGAAGGGTTGCTTGATGCGTTTATATATGACTATAATATGTTCGATTCCTTG
>JAZUIR010000136.1:0-3950 GCA_045642305.1 Oscillospiraceae bacterium
ATTTTTTGGGCCACGGTGTTTCATAAATTTGTTTAACAATTTAAAGCAGATAATGAAAGGTCAGCGAATATGACTACAAATTTGATTTATGGTTAGATGTTTAATATTTTGGTTTTTGATGTTGGGTTTGCGTAAATCTTAAAAATGATATGATCTAAAAATTTTGATGCGGTTTTGTTTTATGATGTTAGGTTATGCTGTTGGTGGAGTTTATAAATTTATTATTAAAAATCGTTTAAGAGCACGATTTCATTTAGATTGTTGCAAAGTCGAGTTTTTTTTAAATCGATTATTCGTTGGTTATCGGATCCTTTGAATTTTAGTTTTAGGTTTTTTTTGTTTTGTTCAAATGGTCCATCAACTAAAACGTCAACAAATTGTAGAGTGTTTAGTTGTTTTTGGTTGAGTTGTTCGAAACAAAAGCCGGTCCACATCCAAATATCTTTTTTTGTTTCTGTTTTAACACGTTTGAGTAGATTATCTAATTCATGATCTTGCGCTAGCGGTTCGCCACCTAAAATCGATAGACCACTTACATGTTCATTTTTTAAAAAATTCATTAATTCGTTTTCGGCTGATTTTGTCCATTTTTTTCCTGCGTTGAATTGCCTATATTCTTGATTAAAACATCCTGGGCAATTTAGCGGGCAACCGGTCACGAACAATGTTGATCGAATTCCAGGCCCGTTTGCAACATCAAACTTCCTAATCTGTCCATATCTCATATTTGTTTCCTTAAGATTAAATTTTGAAAATTTTAAATTTTAAAAATTGGTTTAAATTTAAAGATGCAGAACACGCTGTTTCATTTCTTTGGTTTTTCCTTCGTTCCAAAAATGTAGACCGAGGTAGCCACAAGTTCTGCGAATTATGGTTAGTTTGTTTTGATCATCATTTTTGCAATTTGGGCATTGCCATTTGTTTTCATCATTAACTAGGATTTCGCCATCGAATCCGCAACAATGGCAGTAGTCACATTTTGTGTTAAATTCGGCATATTGAATGTTGTCATATATGAATTTTATGATTTCTTCCAAAGCTTTAAGGTTGTTTTGCATGTTTGGAATTTCTATATATGATATGCAGCCTCCTGTGCTTATTTTTTGGAATTCGCTTTCAAATTTAAGCTTAGCAAACGCGTCGATGTGTTCACGAACATCAACATGATAAGAATTTGTGTAGTAGCCTTTATCGGTAATGTCTTCAATTATGCCAAACTGTTCTTTATCTATTTTTGCAAATCTGTAACACAAATTTTCTGCCGGAGTGCCGTATAGTGAAAAGCCTAGACCGGTTTGTTTACGCCATTTTTTTGTTTTATCTGCCATGAAATGCATTATTTTTAATGCAAACTGTTTGCCTTCAGGCTGAGTGTGACTTACTTTTTTAACAAGTTTTGTCGTTTCATACACGCCGATATAACCTAGTGAAAATGTGCAATATCCGTTTTCTAAAAATTTGTCTATCGTGTCATCGCGATTGAGTCTTGCAATTGCGCCATCTTGCCAATGAATTGGTGAAACACAGGCCTTAACGCCTTTTAGCATATTGTAGCGGCATAAAAGCGCCTGTTTACACAGTTCAAGCCGGCTTTCTAGCAGTTCGAAAAATTTTGATTCGTCTCCTTTTGTTATTATTGCGATTTGAGGCAAATTAATAGAAACAACTCCAGCATTGAATCGGCCTTCGAATTTGACTTTTCCGTTTTCATCATACCACGGTGAAAGAAAAGATCTGCACCCCATGCAGCTGAAAACATGACCATCGTAAATTTGACGCATTTGTTTTGCTGAAATGTAATCGGGGTACATGCGCTTTGCACTGCATGGAATGGCGTAATCTCGTGTGATGTAGTCATATTTTCCACCCTTTAGGCAGTTGTTTTCATCCAAAACGTAAACCAATTTAGGAAATGCAGGAGTGACGCTAATTTGTTGCCTGTTTTGCACTCCTTCAAATCGTTGTTTTAAAATTTCGGTTATTATTAGTGCAACTTCGTGTTCAAATTCGAAACCTTCTTCAATATGCATGAAAATAGTGACAAAAGGAGCTTGCCCATTTGAGGTTTGTAGGGTGTTTATTTGATATTGAATGGTTTGTACGCCAGATTTTAGTTCCAACATCATTCGGTCGGTTGCTAGTTTTTCGCACAAGGTTTTATCATAGCCACAGCTTTTGTAGTGGTTAAACGCTTTCGTTTTGGTTTTACGCAGATATTTGCCAAGATGTTTTATGTCGACGCTCTGTCCGCCATATTGATTTGAAGCAACCTGCGCCATTATTTGAGTCATTATGTTGCATGCGGTTTGAAAATTGGATGGTGATTTGATTAGTGTGTCGTTAATAACCGTGCCGTTATCTAGCATATCTTTTATGTTTATTAAACAGCAATTAAACATGGGGTTCATGGCGTAATCGATGTCGTGGAAATGTAGGATTCCGTTTTTGTGCGCTTGAACCACTGTGGTTGGAAGCAGAACGCGTTGTGAAATATCTTTTGAAACTTCGCCGGCTATTAGGTCGCGCATGGTTGAATTTAAAACTGGATTTTTGTTTGAATTGTCCATTGCAACTAGGTGATTTGTTCCGTTAAGCAGGCCTATTATTCCTTCATCTGTTGTGTTAGAGGTTCGTTTAAATTCTTGAATTGCTCGGTAACCTTCATAGGCTTTGGCTGTTAGCATGTGACCTTTAGTGGTTAGTTTGCTGTATACCATGTTTTCGATTTCGCGGATGGTTAGGTTACAAGGCCAGCTTTTGAATTCTTGCTCTATTTCGTTGCTTATTTGTTTGGCTATTTCTTCTGCAACTATGCCGCTTCCGAATTTCATGGCTTTCATTACGGCGTCATAAATTTTTTGTGAATTGAAATCAACCTGCGTGCCATCGCGTTTAATAACTTTTTTAATATTCAAAATAAACACCACTTTATAGTATATAATTTTGTTTTTATACAATATATAGGAAAATTATCGCAAAAAAAATGCTGATAGAATATGAATTAATTGAGCTAAAATTAATCAGAAACTTAGTTTTAATTATAGAACATTTTTTTGTAAATAACAATGTGTTTATTCACCA
This sequence comes from Oscillospiraceae bacterium, assembly GCA_045642305.1. Taxonomy (GTDB): domain Bacteria; phylum Bacillota; class Clostridia; order Oscillospirales; family Ruminococcaceae; genus RUG12519. The sequence goes on from JAZUIR010000136.1 coordinate 3,082, forward strand.
AATTTTTGGGCTAAAATTTATATTTTTTGTGTTGTTATAGAACTAAAATTGGATTATAATTGAATTGAGAATTTTATGATACTTATATTTTACAGATTTATGAGCCGATTTTTTTAGAATTTTATTAGTAAAATTAAAATGAAAGGTGGAAATTTATGAGTTTCAACAAAATTAATGTTAAAGATTTGTCATTTAATCCATTTGTTAAATTTGCCGATGATTGGGCTTTGATTACTGCTGGAACGCTTGAAAAGCATAATGCAATGACTATATCTTGGGGTGGTTTTGGAATTCTTTGGCACAAGACGGTTGCTATAATATATGTTAGGCCGCAACGACACACTAAATCGTTTATTGACGATAGACAAGGTTTTACTATAAATTTTTTTGATGATAAGTTTAGATCAGCGTTGCAGTTTTGTGGTTCGAAATCTGGCAAGGCCGGCATAGACAAAGACAAAGAAACTGGGCTTGTTGCGAGAAGTTTTGAAAATTTTGTGGGCTATGAACAGGCAAATCTGGTGTTGCTATGTGAAAATAAATATGTTAGTAGAATTGATAAAACCAAGTTTGTTGATTCGGATTTGATAAATACGTTTTATTCTTCTAATGATTTTCACCATGTATATGTTGCTGAAATTAGATCAGCTTTTCTAAAAAATAGATGATGATAAGATAATTCCTATTTAGCTTTTACTTAAATATAGCGCAACAAAACTAAAATTATTCCAGAAACCAGTTTGAGTTTTTAAAGATCATATCAGGTAGCGATGGTTAGAATTTGAAACAATGTTTGAAGATTCTGGGTTTTAGTTGTTTTTCGTAGAAATTTTTAAATTCTTGAAGAAAGAAATCGTAGCAAAAACACC
>JAZUIR010000137.1:0-1774 GCA_045642305.1 Oscillospiraceae bacterium
AGGCGTTCTAACCAACTGAACTACAGGGCCAAAAATGTGGTGGGAGCTACAGGGCTCGAACCTGTGGCCCCCTGCTTGTAAGGCAGATGCTCTCCCAGCTGAGCTAAGCTCCCTAAACAGTAACATTAACTAACAACTGCACCCAACACGACATGATTATATATAAACTAAAACAGATTGTCAACACATTTTTTTAAAATTTAATTAAAAATTTTCAAAATTACTCAAAATTCTTCTTCAAAATCAATTCTATTTCTGAAAAATTAATAAACTTCATATGTTTAATGTAAAATAAATCCAAAATTTTAGCCAAATTTTTCTTGGCAAATCTAAAATCGCACAATCTGCAACCATCAAAATCAACATACGAATCACCGGCATACGCCAAAGTGCTGAATTTTGTCTTATAATATTTAACAATTTTTAGTTTATCTATTCCAAACTGCTCATCATAAAACCGACTATTTTCATCTCTTATTAACTTAATTCCTCCATCGTAATAGAAACTTTCATTGGCTATTATCTCAACCTCATCAATTAAGCCTTCAAACCGTAGCTTGTTTTCAACATAATATTTAGCACCAGCACTCAAAATCAAAACCTTCCCGCCAATTCGTTTAACAAACTTAACAAAATCAGCAAAACTAAAATCTATTGGAGCATGTTTGATTTCATCTAATAATTCTGCCTCGGTTAAATTCAAACCAGAAAAAACCTCACTTAAAAGTTCAAAACCTCGCTTGTTTTCAGAAACAAAAGCCTTTTTAGGTTTATAACGAAACATAATCTGCTGAAAAAAATCCTGCGCCGTCACAGTCCCATCAAAATCAGTAATAAATAAAAATTTTTCCATATAGATAACCTTTACAATAAAAAATATTAAAATTAAAAAAATCGATCATAATCATTCTCAATAAAATCGAAATAATTTTCTATAAAACAATCGCTTTTCATTTTAAGTTTTCTTCGAATTTCATCATTTTGTCTATCATCCAAAACCCCAAAATAACCCATATTATGCGCCTTAACATCTTCAATCGGAACCGCTATATCTTCAAAAACCACGCAACTTTCAGGTTCAATTCCAATCTGTTTTGCACAGGTTAAATATATTTCAGCGGTAGTTTTGTTTACCCCTAACTCATCGGAATAGTTAAAATTACAAAAATAACCAAATAAACCCAATTTTTTCAAAATTAATTCGCTTATTTTAACATAATTCGAAGTTGCCAGGCAAACAAGAATTTTGTTCTTCTTCATTAAATCTAAAATTTCTACAACTCCAGGCTTTGATTTAACATCTCTTGAATAAAATTTTCCCGCAATTTCAAAAAAAATTCTCTTTAATTCATCAACAGATTGCGTTAATCCACAAATATTCTTTAATTTAGTAGAACACTCGGTGGGTGGCATATGCATTATTTGCTCAAAATTAATTTGACCGTTTAAACCAAATTTTTTGCTAAAATCCGCATATATTTCATCCCACACCCAAGTTGAATCGATTAAAGTTCCATCTAAATCAAATATTGCCGCCTTATATTTCACAAAAAAATCCCCTTAAAAAAATTTTAAACTATTTTCTAATTTAACAAACTAAACTTTATAGGTAACATAAAACAAAAAATTTTAAACAATTTTAAAAAATCAAACTTCCTAGATTTTAGCCACCAACAACGATTTTGATGCCATTAAAACCAAAAAAAATCTAAAATTTTCAGCTTTAAAATATAAAACCAACATCCAAATTTCCATCAAAATCGCAAACCTAAAA
>JAZUIR010000138.1:0-3618 GCA_045642305.1 Oscillospiraceae bacterium
ATAATTATCAATAATTTTTATGATTTTATTGGAAAATAAATTTCGGTGGATATGCTAAAACAAAAAATCTGATTTAAATTGTTGAGAAAATTTAGTTAATTTTTTTATAATACATGCCATATTTTTTGATTAAGCCTAAAATTTCTAGCTCGGTTAACATTTCTAAAATTTTGTTTACTTTAAGGTTTAATTTTTTAGAGGTATAATCAAGATCAAAATTTGAGTTTATTAAATCAAACAACGGTTGCAATTTTTCGGGGACTTTTTTGCTGGCTGTTTCTGATTTTGGTGTGTGAACCGGTTGCTTTGGAATGACGTAATTTGAAAATTTATAAAAATCTAGCACATCGGAAACATCAAGCAACAAGTTAGCACCATCTTTTAGAAACTTTTTTATGCCATCGTTGTTATGACTAAATATATTGGATGGAGGAACGCAAAAAACTTCTTTCCCGAACTCGTTTGCTATGTTTGCTGTGATTGTTGCGCCTGATTTTTCTGGCGATTCCACGATTATGACAAGATCAGAAAGCCCAACAATGAGTCGGTTTCTGATTGGAAATAGCCATCTAAAAATTTCGTGACCAGGCGCGTATTCGCTTATTATTAATCCGTTTTGATTTAATATTTTGCGTTTTAAAGCACCACTTCCATGCGGATACGGCCGTTCGATTGACGTTCCAAGCACTGCAATCGTGGGTTGACTCATTTCAACAGCCCCCAAATGAGCACTCGAATCGATTCCTTCAGCGCATCCACTAACTATTGTTATGTTGTGTGCAGCAAGTTTTTTTGCTATTTTGTTAGCCGTCTTTAGGCCATAGAGGCTGGCTTTCCGAGTTCCAATCATGGCAACGCTTGGTCCATTAGTTGCGTTTAAATCACCGACATAGTAGAAAACAATCGGTGAAGAATCGATGGTCTTTAACTTTTGCGGATAGTTTTTGTCAGAAAAGCAAACTATTTTAATTTTTAATTTTTTGCATCTTTCAATTATGTATGTAAAACTATCGGGGGTTTTTTCTTTCAGTTTTTTTAGTTGCTTTTTTGTCAAATTGAATTTTTCAGCGGCTTCATCCAAATTGTTATAGAATTCTTTTAGATTACCATCAAAACTTAAAACGATATTCTTGGGCTTAACGCTGCCAAATGGAAAACTTTGGGCTAGCCAAATGTAATATAAAATATCATCATTCATTTGGAATAAACCCGATCTTATTGATTTTGTTTGATATGTTGAACATTAAAATGCTGCCCGCAACGGCTGCGTTTAGTGATTCTATTTCGTTTAGCATTTTTATTGTGATTTTCTTGGAACATAAATCTAAAATAGGAGCGGGAATTCCGTGTGCTTCGTTTCCGATCATAAGAACACAACCCATATCTAAATTTGGTTCAAAGCTGCTGGGCTTATGTTTATCTGCTACAGCAGCATAGATTTTGAGGTTAGAATTTTTCAACCATGCGATTGCTTCGTCCGTGGAACATTGCCGATATCTGGTTCTGAAAATTGAGCTCATCGTGCTTCTAACCACCTTGGGGTTATATATGTCGCAGCAATCGACTAAAATAATTTTGTTATAGCCAAAAGCACTCGCCGATCTTATAAGCGTTCCCATATTGCCTGGATCGCTGAGTTCTACCAAAACTAATACATTGTCAGTTGAATCTATTTCGGAAAGGTTTAGTTGATTTAATTTTTTGACGATTGCAAAAATACCTTGGCAATTTTTAACCGAAGAAAGCTTTTGTGAAATATCGTTGTCGATCAAATTTAGTTTGCAGCGCTTGATTAACTCAGGATTGATTAATTCAAATTTTTTTAAGGCGCTGGGAGTTAAAAAAATAGACTCAATTTCGGCTTTGAATGTCAACGCATCATGAACAGAACGAAAACCCTCTAAGACGAATGAATCATTCAAATTTTGCGATTTCTTTGATTTTAGAAGTTGTGTTAATTTCTTGATCTTTTCGTTTTTTGAGCTTTTTATTAGTTGCAACATAATATTTTGAATCGCATTAGCTGGCCGCTTGCTTGCATAAGGCACTAAAAGCCTCCGGATCGGTCACTGCAATGTGAGAAAGAACCTTCCTGTTGAGTTGAATATTATTTTTTTTAAGGCGATTCATGAATGATGAGTAGTTTGTATTGTTTTGATGGCATGCAGCAGAAATTCTTGTGATCCATAATCGTTTGAAGTTGCGTTTTCTTTGTTTACGGCCGATGTAAGCATATTGTCCGGATTTCATAACGGCTTGTTTTGCGGTTTTGAAAAGTTTGCTTTTAGCGCCAAAATAACCCTTCGCTAGTTTTAAGACTTTTTTGCGCCTTTTTCGCGTTGTGACGGCGCCTTTTATTCTTGCCATTGTTTAAAACCTCCGTAGCTTTTGTTTTATTAAATTTATTCAACCAAAATTAAAATTTTATGCATAAGGCAATAGCTTTTTGATTGCTATTTCGTTCGCTACGCTTGCAATCGAACTTTTGCGTAGGCTGCGTTTGCGTTTTGTTGTTTTTTTGGTTAGAATGTGGCCTTTGTTTGCGTGCCAATATTTGATCTTGTTGTTTTTTGTTAGCTTAAAACGCTTTTTTGCGCTGCTGTGTGTTTTTATTTTTGGCATAGTTTAAACTCCTGTTCCTATTAATTCATTTTTGTTTTGTAATATTTCTGAAATTTTTATCAAGCTTGATTTTTGGTTTATCATTTGAAAATTAACCAGGTTTCTCAATTTTTTTTTGCGCAGTTGCAACTTTCGGAGTGATTATCGCGGTCATGTTGCGACCTTCGAGTTTTTCGGCTTTGTCGATTGATCCATATGATGAACATAGCTGCCGAAATTTTTCAATTAAAACATGGCCCGAATCGATTCGTAGCATTTCGCGTCCTTTGAATTTTATGCAAACTCGAACTTTGCTGCCAGCACTAAGAAATTTTATCGTGTTTTTTATCTTGGTGTTTAAATCATGCTCGTTTATGTTCAAAGAAACCCGAACTTCTTTCATAGATGCGGTTTTTTGATTTTTCTTGGTTAATTTTATGCGCTTTGATTGATCAAACTTGAATTTTCCGTAGTCCATTATTTTACAAACTGGCGGACTAGACATTGGAGCTATCTTAACTAGATCAAGATTTTTAGACACTGCAAGTTCTAAGGCTTGCGCCAAATCCATAATTCCGAGTTGCTTACCTTCATTGTCGATTACTCGTATTTTTTTCTCGCTTATGGAATGGTTGATTTGGATTTCTTTGTCGTTAATTAAAAAACACCCCTTATTTTTTTATGTTTGTGCCATTAACTTGTGCTACCAATATTAAAGTTATTTTACACGAATTTATATGATTGGTTGCGCGATTGTGGTGAATGATAATAAAACGCAACTTGTTGATCTGAATTTATGTTAAATTGATCTGAATTATGTTAAAAAATTCGGATTTGAAATGGTGTTTCAGATGAGAAACTGAAAAATTTTTTAGAAAACTCTGATTAACTTTATCATAAAAAATTTTAATTGTCAACGAAAAATTAAATTTTGTTTATTGAATTTTTAATTAGAATTTTTATCTATCTGATTTTCATTTTTTTGTTTTTTGTAAAATTGTTTATTTTTGGAAAATA
>JAZUIR010000139.1:0-2306 GCA_045642305.1 Oscillospiraceae bacterium
TTTAAATGCGAAAGTGCTAAAAGAAAGCGATCAATTTGCAGTAAAAATCGGTAATTTGGTTGTTACACTTCCAAACAAAAACTCCAATCAAAACCTTAAAGACTACATAAACAGAGAGGTTATCATTGGAATAAGACCAGAGAACATTCATATAGAAGACGTGTTCGTTAAACTAGCAAAAAACAGCTCTTTTGGCGCAAAAATAGATTTAACCGAATTGATTGGTGCCGAAATAAACCTTCATTTTGAAATGGAAAACACTCGGCTTATAGCGAAAGTTCCAAGCAGGAATACGATCAACAAAGGAGATATAGTGGAACTCTCGATCGATCCAAACAAGATTCATATCTTCGATAAAAATACAGAAATGGCCATTTATCATTGAATTTCACATAGAATGAAATCGCTAAAAGAAAAATCGCTATTGCAATAAATTTTATGGCATATAAATTTTATGGCGTATAAAAATTTCCTAGATTGCTATGATTTATAGGTTATATTTAAGTTTACAAATCTCAAAAACAGCAAACGACGTGGTCGCATAGACTCATGCAGTTGAATTCTTTATTAAAGTTATTGCGGCAAAAAACCAAGGTCTTAAGGTTTTTAAAAAAATTTCAACTTAAATTTAGAATTTGATTCAATCATCGTTCATTAATGGTTTACAAAACTTCAAAATTCAAATTTACAGCAAACACAAATAGCGTGATGTTGGTCGTCATTAATCCCACGCTAATTTATAAAAGTTGCACTCGCACACCTAAAAAATGCGCATCCTTCTTGCTGCCTCTCCCTGTTCGCGCCTCTAACTGACACCTTAACAGATCTGCCATAAACAAACACCTAAAATCCATTACCCAAAATTTCTTGAGCAGGACAAATCGCAACAAAAGCATTTTTATCAATCGATTCAATTATGAATTTTAACCTCACAATCTCATTCGGCATCACGGCAATCATCAACATCTGTTTGGATTTTTTACTATACATGCCCCTGCATTCTATTTGAGTGTTCCCTCTATTTAGAATTCTAAAAATTTCGTTAGAGATCTCAACTGTTTTTTCAGAAAATATATATACAACCCTTGCAAAACGCAAACCTCCTGTCAAATTGTTAACCACTCTAGAACAAACAAAGACCATAACAATAGAATATATTATTCGACTAAAATCATAAAAAAACAAACCACAACATATGACACAAAAATCTATAACAAACAAAATAGTCGAAATAGCGAACTGCGGAAAAATCTTGTGAAACTCGTTGGCCAACATATCAGTTCCTCCAGTTGAGGCCCCTCCTTTTAGAATCATCCCAGTACCTGCTCCACAACAAACTCCAGCGCAAACTATTGCACAGAGCGGATCGCCTCCAAATTCAAAACCAAACGACAATCCACCTAAAATTGACAACCAAAGCGACATCAAAACCATGGCAACCAACGATTTTCTAACATATTTCATTCCACTAACAACGAAACTAAAAACAAAAATTGGAAGGCTAAAAATCAAATTCAACAGGCCAAGCGCCGGTGCAAATCCAAAAATTTGTTCGCTAAACTTGCTAAAAACTATAGAAAAACCAACAACCCCACCGGTCATCAACCCACCTCGAGCCACAAACCAACTCACGCCAATGGAGGATATTAACGTCCCTGCAACAATCAAAACAAAATTTTTGATCTTATTCGGTTCAAAAACTTTCATAATTTTAAAAAACTACCCCACAAGACTATGTTTTTTTTCTTAGCAAATGCCCCCAGCAAAATTCTCAAAGATGGGAACTAATTATCTAACTTTGGCGCATCGATCGGGCAAACCCCAGCACAAGTTCCGCAACCAATGCAAACTTTCGGATCTATAACATATTTGCTCTCACCTTTTTTTATGCATGAAACCGGACACGACGCAGCACAAGCACCACAACCTATACACTCATCACCTATTTTGTAGACCACAACAAACCCCACCTTAAATTAACTTAACCACGAAAAGATCAACAGCAGAAACACTAACCACATGTCAATACTATTAATCAAACCCACTGAGGAGAATTTTAGCATAATAATAACGAAAAAATCAAGTAAAAAGCAAAAAAATAATAAAAAAATAATGAATTTAGGCAAAACATCAACTTTTCACTTGACATAAACTTTTAGTCATGCTATCATTAGCTTCGTTTAATTTGTGCAATTCAACTCCATTCAACTTTTGCAATTCGACTCCGTTTAATTTGTGCAATTATCAATTAATCATCTACAATTTATTGGCGAAACAGAGGTGAAATAAAAATCCATGAGAATTAA